>JAUHZI010000282.1 GCA_030426105.1 Bacteroidia bacterium
TTAAAATTAGTATAAAACAATAAAGAAATTATACATTAAATCTAAAATGCATAATGTCTCCGTCTTCTACTACATAATCTTTTCCATTTACTTGTAGTTTTCCAGCTTCTTTAATTTTAGCTTCAGATCCCAATTCAATAAAATCAGGATACTTAATCACTTCTGCCCTAATGAAACCTTTTTCAAAATCGGTATGAATAACACCTGCAGCTTGCGGAGCTGTCATACCAGTTGTAATAGTCCAGGCTCTAACCTCTTTTACTCCAACTGTAAAATAGGTTGATAGATTCAATAAACTATAAGCAGACTTAATTAATTTACTTACTCCTGGCTCGTCTAACCCTAAATCATCCAAAAATAGTTGTCGTTCTTCATAAGTTTCTAACTCATTAATATCAGCCTCTATAGCAGCTCCTAATACTAAAACTTCAGCACCTTCCTCTTTTACTGCTTCTTTCAAGGCTTCAACATATGCATTACCATCTTTAACAGAACCTTCATCAACATTACATAAGTACATAACTGGCTTTGCTGTAATTAACTGCAATTCATCTAATAAAATTTGTTTATCATCATCTAATTCCAAAGAACGAGCTGATTTACCAGACTCAAGAAGTTCTTTCAACTCTCCATAGAGTTCATTTTGTTTAATCGCTTCTTTATCTCCTGACTTGATTTTTCTTGCTACACCAGCAATTCTTTTCTCAACAGTTTCTAAATCCTTCAATTGTAACTCTATATCTATAACTTCTTTATCTCTAACAGGATCAACACTTCCATCAACATGGATAACATTTCCATCCTCAAAACATCTTACAACATGAATTATAGCATCTACTTCTCTAATGTTCGCTAAAAATTGATTTCCTAGACCTTCTCCTTTATGAGCTCCTTTAACTAACCCTGCAATATCAACTATTTCAATTGTTGTTGGTACTACTCTTTCTGGGCTTACTAAACTTTCTAACTTATTAATTCTTTCATCTGGGACAGTAATTGTTCCTACATTTGGTTCTATTGTACAAAATGGGAAATTAGCACTTTGTGCCACCGCATTCGATAAACAATTAAACAAAGTTGATTTCCCTACATTTGGTAATCCTACAATTCCGCATTTTAAAGCCATACTATAATTTATTTAATGTGGTGCGAAAATACATTTTTTACTAGTATGCACCAACAAAAAAAGCCCCCAAATGGGAGCTTTTTATATAATCTTAATCTTGTTTATGATTTATTTCATGATTGTGATAAAGCCTTTTTCATCTTTTGCACCACCATTATATGTCAATACATAATAGTATACACCAGCTGCTAAAGAGCTCCCGCCATTATTTACACCATTCCAAGAGTTATCATAATTTGTATTTTCGTATACTTTTCTTCCCCATCTATTAAAGATAGTGATATGTGTATCTGAATATGTCTCAGCTATATTCGTATAAAACACATCATTTTGACCATCTCCATTAGGAGTAATTACGTTAGGAATAACGCAATCCTCTAAAAACAATTGGAAAGCATCTGATGCAGAACCACATTGGTTAGTTACCGACGCAGTATACACTCCTTCATTTGTCACAGAAATAATTGCTGAAGTTGCTACAGAATCACCGTTTAATGTCCAAACAATATTATTTGGGTCTGAAGTTTCTATACTTAACAACATTGAATCTCCTCTACATATAGTTGCAGAATCCTCTAAGATATTTGCTGTTGGAGGAGGTAAAAATGTTACTTGCTGTATTACAGTATCACTACATTGATTATCCATAAAGATAATTGAGTAAGTTCCTGCCTGATCTGCTGTTACATTTGGATTGATAAATGTTGTATTTGGAGAGAATGAAATTGTTCCAGGTCCAGAGAATGACCAATTACCTCCTTCAGGAGCATAAGTTCCTGTAAACTGAATATTATCTCCTAAACAACCAACTGTTGGACTGTTAATAGAAGGTCCCTGAATCACTTCTACATTAATTACTGTATCATATGAACATCCAAAGTTATCTTCTACATTAAATGTATACCCTGTTGTTCCTAAAGGAGGTTGTACGATAATAGCAGTATCATTATCTCCTGTGA
>JAUHZI010000118.1 GCA_030426105.1 Bacteroidia bacterium
AAACCAAGAAGAAAAATTAGCAGAATTAGGTTATAATTATGTGGTAAGAGGTATAAATTGGGATGAACATTATGTGCCGTTTCCATATTGGCCACCAAGTATGCATTTTGGTAAAATAGTTTCAGGTCAATCAATTTTGAGTAAACACGAGCTAAAAGATTATAAACGTATAGTTTTAGAGCGAGTAGCTGACAACCCTTTTTATAGAGATGCGTTGTATTTGGATAGATTAGTACAAGTGGTAAAAGTTATTTTAGGAGGAAAAGAAGTAGTTGTTATAAATCTACATTTAGAAGCTTTTGACAAAACAACAAGAGTACGTCAATTTGAATATGTATTGAATCTTTTTAATAAGTATAAAAAAGAATATCCAACCATTTTATTAGGAGACTTTAATTCAAAAGCAAGAGATAAAGAGGCTATTGTTAGAAAAATGTTTGCAATGGATGGAGTAGGAAATGCAGCCTTTTTTGTTGAAAACCCTGAAAATACATTTGATACAAAAAATCCAGTAGAACGTATTGATTATATTTTTTATACTGAAGACTCTATAGAATACATAGATGGAACTGTATTAAAAGAGTTTGAGCAAGCATCAGATCATTTGCCAGTAGAAATGAAATTTAAGTTGAAATAAATAATGAAACTCGGTAAATTACCGAGTTTCATTATCGTTCTATTTTTTCTCTAAAATAGTAATATGTTGTCACAATGCTGTATAAAGGTTTGAGCATCGATTTATTAAATTTAAAGCTTTTTTCTTTTCTTTGTTTTAACTTCTTTTTTTACATAACCATCACCTAGATTAACTTCTTTTAATTTTACTAAGCCTGCTTCTTCAGCCTTATCTATAACAATAGACAAATTCTGACTTTCTAAAATAGCTTTGATATCATGAAATTCATCACACCAAACCTCCTCTTGGTTTTTATCGAGGTTTGGGCTGCGTTCGTGACTTCTGTTTTTATCGGCAATAACTCGTGCTTGGATACGGCTTAGATTTTTTGGGCTCATAAACTCTACGCCATATAATGAACTTTTTGCTTTCTTTACTACTAAACTTCCGTTTTCAACCCATGCAGTTTCCATTGTGTCATTAACTTCATAACCTGCATTTTGCAATGCTTTTTTAATAGCCTTTCGCCGGGTTTCAATAATGATTTTTTCCGAAATTTCAGTATATAAATATTTAGCTTTTTCTAAGGTGTCTTTTATGTCGTCTAGATTATCTGAATTAAGTAATACCGTCCATTTATCAATAAAATTCAGATTCAATTCTAAAGATTCCAATTGGTCAATTGCTGTTTTGAGCTCTTCTTTAGCTTCTCGTAATGCTAATTGATTTTTACTGAATTCAGCTACCTGGATAGTTAATGAATCCAATAACAAATCGTAATCAGGAGCTTCTTCATCCAATTCGGTACAACGATCCATAAACTCCTGTATTTTGTTCTGAGAAATTTCAGAAATATACATTTTCTTTAATGCGTTTTCCAACTTTTTTAGTCTGGAAACCACTTTAGGACGATTTGATCGCCATTTTTGTACAGACAGCAAGCTGTCACCAGAAGATAACCGTTCTTGAATTGCCTTCTGTTCATCCGTCAATATTTGAGAATCAAAAGAGGCTTCTTTTAAAAGGTTGTACAAATAATCTACTTTTCTACAGTATCCTTCTATTTCATTTATATTTGAAGGAATATCAAAGTTTTGAAAATCAATGTTTTTGTTTTTTAGTAAGAAGCGTAATTCGTTATGTGTACTCTTTAGGTTTTTAAATGATTCCCATTTAGATGTTCTAATTTTGACTACTTTTTTTACCAAATTCTTCTTTTCCTTATCTAGAAACTCAATTTGCCCAGAAACTTCTCGCTCTATTTTTCTATAATCATCTTCTGAAATATTTTGGTAATATTCTAATGTTTCATCCAAAGCAGCTTGAAGTTCTTCTGTAAACATATTGTGTTTGATGGCATAAGCCTTCACTTGTTCTATTTTGTTTTTTAATCGAGTTAACCACCTTTGCTTTATCAATTTTCGCTCTGCTGGGGTAACGATTCGTATAACTTTTGGTCCGCTCATGGTGTTATGTTTAAAGCATTTTCTATGGCGTGTTTCAGCCTTAATTTTTCATTCTCTGTATCTTGTAACCACTTATAAGAGGTAGTTCTATGTATATGAGGAATCGATTTCTTCAAAATCAATGGACGCCATATTTCACGGTGTCTTGCATTTTTAAGTAATGAATTATGAGGTACATCGCATTCAACCCCAATTACAAACCTTCCTGTTTTTTTGTCTTCAATGGCTAAATCCAAATAAAAAACATTGTTATCATTATTTTCTACGGTTTCATAGCCCAAACTGTGAATGTAATTTTTAACAGTATTTTTAAAACCATCATTTTTTAATGCTTTGCTTTCTTTGATTTTCCTTAATGAAAGTCTTTTTAATGATTGATTAGCAACTTCTATCTGATTATCAAAATGTGTTTCAGTATATTTCAAATAGCCCTGAATATAATCTCTTGGTTTTGATGGAGACCGTCCTGTGGAAAGCATGTCAGAAATATCTTTAATGGGCATTGAAGTGGCAATAACAACTTTATGCCTTGCCCTTGTAATAGCTACATTGAGCCTCCTTTCTCCTCCACGATGACCGAGGGCTCCAAAATTGCGGCGGAAAACTCCTTGTTTATTAAAACCAAATGTAGTGCTAAACAAAATTATATCACGTTCATCTCCTTGAACATTTTCTACGTTCTTAACAAAAAAACCCATGGCTTCACCTTCTTGTTGTTTGTTACGTTCACGATTTAAAGCTTCCATAAAGACTTCATCTGAAAGTGCTTTTTCTTCAATTTTATCTTCTATAAGATCTGCCTGCTTTTTATTGAAGGTTACAATACCTGTGCTTAAAATTTCATTTTTGGGCAACTG
Source organism: Bacteroidia bacterium (assembly GCA_030426105.1). Classification (GTDB taxonomy): domain Bacteria; phylum Bacteroidota; class Bacteroidia; order Flavobacteriales_D; family Parvicellaceae; genus S010-51. The sequence continues at coordinate 2,940 of JAUHZI010000118.1, forward strand.
CCAGTGGTTAGATAAGTATTCAATTAGTACTTCAGCTTCAGTTTCGTTGGTTTGTTCATTATAAATACCATTTACTCGAATGACTTCTAGTGGTTTTATTTTTTCAATTACGTTTTTGGGATGATAAGCAGGAATGTGTAATTGACCAGAATAAAAGGCATGATTGGAAAAGTTGATAAGCGCTTTGTATTGAGAACGATAATGAATTTGAAGTGTTGTGGTGGGAAGAACCGTTTTGGCTAATGTCAATAAATCTGGACAATCTTTGACTTCTTTTTTATTCCAAGCCTCTTCGTATAGTGTTAATTCTTCTTCTGAATTATCCTCGCTGAGTTCAATATTTAAGTCTTCACCTTCGTCACCATCTATTTTATATCCAAAGAAATTTGCTGGAGGCATTTGCTTTTCATCACCACTTACAATTACACGTTTTGCACGATAAAGTGATGGGATAGAATGATCGATTAACATTTGAGAGGCTTCATCAAAAATTACTACATCAAACAATCCTGCTTGTAATGGTAAGGCTTGCGAAACTACTTCTGGGCTCATCAACCAAATTGGACGAATATCCATTAAACCTAAATCGTCACCCAAATGAATAAATTCTCGAAGTTTTTTATAGTTCTGTCCTCGTAGTCGTGTAATGCTATGCCATCGTGATTTTGAACCAACCTTTTCAAAATCATAGTTTAGGTTAAGTAGTTCTTTGTTTAATGCTTTTATTTCAGCTAAATCATTTTCCAGTAATTGTACATTTTGATCAATTTCACTATCAGCCATTAGTAAGGCTGGTGTTTGTTTTTCAATACGTTGTTTCCAACCCAACAAACCTTCTCGTCGTATTGTTTTTTGGATGATTTTAGACCAACGCTCGGAAGTATATTGAGTAATTTGATCTTCGTAATCCCTAAAAATAGCTAAAAGCTGTAAAGTGTTATTTTGTTGAGGTTTATCTCCTAATCTTATCCTAAACTTTTGATATGGAATAAAATGGTTTATGTCCTGTGACATCTTCTGAACGACGGACAAATTTGTATCGTTATTTTTTATGTTTGAATGGAAAAATTTAAAACTTGAATCTTCTAACCATTGTTTTAAGTCAGTCAGTTTTTTGTATGATTCTTGTCTTTTTTCAAAACGTTTACTGGCATTGTTCAAATCTCTTATAAAGTTCTGAAACTCGACTTTTTTACCAGATTTCAAAACTTTTTTAGCTTCGTCTTTTAGAGGGCATTGTTTTAGTGCTTTTACTAAAAAAATCGTTTCCAATAGTTCATTGATTTTACTACTAATTTTCACAGCAAGAAACTTGGGTTCGGTAATGGGTTCTGCCGTGTTGTTTAACTTTCTCAATACATTATTAAAGTGATTTCGATATGTCCTAAAAGTAGTTTCGTATTCCGAATTTGTTTTTAGCAGGTTTATGTTTTCTTTATCAGTATGGAGTTGAAGTTCTTTGAAAATCTTTTTCAATCGAAACCGATGTTCCCATGTTAAAGGATTAAGAAACTTAAAAATTGATTTATTTAGATGACTATTACAAGCTTGAATTATTTTTTCTAGGGTTTCATCTTCAGCTTGTATTAACCAATTCGAAAAATAGACTTTTTTATAGTTGAAAATTAATGTTTTGAGATTTTCCAATAATTGTTTCAGATCATCAAGAATATCATCGCTAATGGATTTTTCATTAAATTCATCCCAAATCAAATCAAACCAAATTTTAGCATTTTTAGCTTCTGTATCAGTAATGTTTAGGAGTTTTTGTTCGTTTTTATATAGCCATGTTTTATAGAATTGAGCTTGTTCATTATCATAGACTCCCGTGGTTTGTTTTATACAGTTTACTCTTTTTGCTTCAATTTCATTAAATTGTTCTATATCTTGTTTAATTACTTTTTTTGTTGCTTCATCATATTGTGTTATTTTTAAATTGGAAAGGGCATTATTTTCATATTTTGAAGGTAACCAATCATGTATTAACGCACTGATTTCCGTTTCAAGAATATTCAATTCATCTGCTGAAATTTTTTCTATAAAATTCCGTGCTTCAGGAATATCAATATAATCATCAGTTTGAATTTCAATGAGTTCTGACAAAATGTTTCGGTAACTTACGCCTGCTTGCTCATCAAGTACATGAATCTCTTCAGAAATTGTATTCAATCCTGATTCCAGTCTGTCTATTTGTTTGATCAGATCATTTCGCTTAAATGTGATTTTCTTGAGTATATTTTGTTGTTCAGATTCGTTTAAATCGAAAGAAACCTGTTCGCGAATACTCCGAATAATTTCTTGTCTGTCTTTGGCAATATCAGTGATAGAGAGTGCTCTTTTGTCTAAACCTACGGCTTCCAAACGCTTCATAATTACCTGAATTGCTGCTCTTTTTTGAGAGACAACTAATACTTTTTCTTTCCTTCCAATACAATCGGAAATAATGTTGACAATTGTCTGACTTTTCCCTGTACCAGGAGGACCTTCAATCACAATACCAGGTTTTAACCGACTATGTATTACTGCGCGTTCTTGTGAGGGGTCTACATTTACTACAGTAAATCGATCGTTTTCTGATTGTATAGGCTCATATTCGGGTATTTGTGGTGTGTGTATTCTTAAAATTGGTTCCATAGCCGTTCCTGAATGGGGTAATTTTTGAAGCAAACGTAAATCTTCACTAATTGATTGACCTGTAAAATTGGCATTAAAAATGACGCCAGAACCATGTAGTTCTAAACCTATATTTTCCATCATATAAGTAATTTCAGGGTGAGTAACAAGCTTTGAATCCTTGGACTCAACAAATGAACCGAAAGCATCTATAACTTCAGAAATACTTAAAGATTGTCTACTTAAAATCTCTTGATAAATTTGTTTTATTCTTTTGTATTTCTCAGGCTCCAAGGAACTTGAAAGTGCTGGATTCAGCCGAATTTCTTCACGAACCTTGTCAAAACCAATTTCTAATGTAGGGTTTGAACGATATTTAAATTCTAGTGTAATTGGCCATAGGATAATAGGTAAGATTCGGGGACGATTGTTTTTTTTGAACTGATTAATTAAAAATGGAAATCCTAAATACAAAGAATCCAAACCTGTATCGCGCTTAAAGTTTGCTGTTCGTAAAGCTAACCTTCTTGTTCGGTAACTAAGTAACGGGTCTTGACTGAAACTTAGTGGGTCTATTTTTTCCGTACTTGACGAGCGATTAATAATACTATTGATTAGTTTTTCAGAAGGTTTTAAAGGTGTACCTAATACTTTTAAATCTAAACGTGGGGAGTGTTTAGAAATAATCAACCTTACCAAAGGTCCTCTGGAGGCAGTATGAATAATCTTTCTTTCAAAAAAATTCAATAAGCTAGAAGCATATTCATGTTTTGCTGGTATAACCCATTTATCTTTGGAAATCGATAAACACAAAATCGATTGCAATATTGGTAGTCGCCTTTCTATTCTGAAACGATCTGCCCAACGATTTAAGTGGTCGTTATTACTCTGCGAAAAGCCTTCTAAATGTTTATGTAGTGATTCGTAAATCTCTAATCTGGGTTTTATCAGAACCTCTCGAAAGAAGTTTTCATTAGGTTCAATTTTTATTTCTCTTGCCAAATTAATAGCATCTTTCACCAATTGATCTAAGGGGGTAAATTGATCCTGTTGGGCACTTAAAACAAGTATTAAATCTTCTTCACTAAGTCGAATGTCTCCCATTAAATCAGATAGACTGATGTTTTTGGCATCAGGATAAATTTGACGTAAGAGGTTTAATTCAGATTTTAATCGCACCCTAGAGGTACTTAGAGAATTGATCTTGAACTTATCACAATCCAATTCAATATCTAAACTCTTTGCTTTATGTAACACATTTTGCTTTCTACTCTTAAGATTGACCAACCATTTTTCGCGTGAAAGAGTATCCAAATAATCAGGAATGTTTCCTTCTATAAGTTCTGAAGCGAGTGTAGGATTACTAAGCAACCAAGCAGGAATAATAATTTGTCCTCGCCAAGTAAGCGGCAAAGCTTCATTGAGGTGCATTAAAGCTAAGGAAAACCGCCATTCCAAATCAATATTCTCTTTAGAACGCAAATTTCTGATAATAGCAGCTATTTTACCTTCGCCAAGGGTTTCTTTTATCCAATTTGAAATTTCACCTGAAGTAAACAAAGCCAAACCTTCTTCCCAATTATTCTCCTCTGCTGCTGCAAGTGCAAAATAGCTTACATTGGTATAGAATGTATCTCCGAGTTGTATAGTTTTTTCGTTTTTATGATCAACCCCAATAGTAACTTCCATAGGAGGTGCAACGTATTCTTTATTTAGCCATTTTTCTACTTGCTCCCAACGCCATCGTTTTAGAGGATCTCTACACAATAAACCTTTTAGTAATAAAAGTATACGTTCATCAATACCTTCTGGAATTTGAACACCTCTGGTTACCAAATGGATCATAAATGCTTTGTCGTTGATGCCTTGAAAGAATGTTCCTTTGGTAATTTGCTCTAAAACTATCATTCCTAAACTCCACCAATCCGAAGCAGGACTTACTCCACCAATTATAGCTTCTGGGGCTGTATACCGGGTTAACTGTAAAGGTGTATCAGTATCGAGGTCATAATCTGATAATCTTGCAGAACTGTAATCGATAATAACCAAATCAAAGGTTTCATTGTCACGGATGAGAATGTTTTTGGGACATAGATTACGATGCCTAAAGCCCGCTTCTGAGAAATCTCGAAGTGCTCGACTAATTTCATTTACCAGGGTTTCAATTCTGTTTTCTTTGATATATCCTAAATCATTGAGAGATCCTCCTTGTATATGTTCTGAAACTTCAAAAAAGCGATTGTTACAATAGCCCGTTTTAACCAATTGTGCAATATGATCTACATCTGCTCGGTGTAGTACATCATAAATTGCTTTATCAGGTTCAGAATTTTCATGATAATAAGTTAAAAAAAAGCGTTTTCCATCAGTGTCCTTAACTAAAAAACATTCTTTAGTAGCTCCTGAAATCTCGACAGATTCAATAATCGTATATGAATCTATTTGTTTAATAGTTTCTTCTTCCTGAACTGTTAACTTTTGAATATCAGCACCACATTCCATGCACATAAAATTATCTTCTCCAACTTCATGCCCGTTTTCACAAAATCGTTTGATTGATTCTTTAGCTTCATGTTGAATTTCGACTCGGCCGCCAACTGGAGTTTGGGGCACATTCATCAATAACCAACTACAAGGTGAATTACCGATTATATTTTGACAATACATTTCGGTTACTGGTCGTTCATTATTACATGCAGGACATAGTCGTACGTATTTCATTTCTTATTTTGCTTTATTACCGATTGTGTGTTAGTTATTTCAACCTCATTTTCACGAAAACTTTCTGTTATTTTATTCATACCATTAATTGGTATACCTGCCATCCAAAGTATCTGATCATCAAACTGCATGTCCAATTTCTTATCGGGTTTTTTGTCTAAATATTTTAAAAAGCTTTGTTTTCCTAAATCAGTAAGAAAATGAATTTGTTGATTATCACTTCCTAATAAGGCTTGGGTTTGAGTTTTTGTATAGTCATAAGGTTCAGAAATCAACACATCGATCAATTCTTCTTGTATAACTTTTTTATTTTTTAACTTCTGAAAAGAATATCCGCTATATACTAGAGTGGAAAGTTTACAAGGCTTAAGAAATTTTAATAATTCTTCTAAAGCTGGCTCTTGATCAAAAGGTTCACCACCAGAGATAGTAATTCCATCGCATTTTGGGAGCCATTTTTTTAGTAGATTTGTGACTTCTTTTATATTTATCGAATTGCTGTTGAATTGCCAGGTGTCTGCTGAAATACAGCCTTCACAATGTATGGAACAACCCTGAAACCAGATGCCAATTCTTCGTCCTGGACCAAGTGTAGTTACCGGAAAATGCAAACGAGAGATTTCTATTTCCATTCAATTATTTTTTATTTAGATGAATGGTAGTACTTCGGTTTTCGAAAGAAATAGAAGTTGCTTCTATCGTTTCTCCTTTGTCTGGATTTAAAGCGAACAAAGCTCTGGAAAAAGGTGAGATAAAATGATATTCGATTTTATTCCTAATACCTCTACCACCATTGTTCAAATCAGCAACAGATAATTCTTTTAGCATTTGCATCACTTCGGGATGAATATGTAGTATAATACCTAATTGTTTTTGAATCCCTTTAATATTGTTTTTCATCATCATATCAAAAATCATTTCACCAACATCTTTACGTATATAATCAAAAATAATAATGTTGTCTCCAATTCTATTGAGTAGTTCAGGTCGATTGAGTTCAAACTTAAAATAGCTTTCGATTTCATGTCGTACTTTCTTTTCAACTGTTTCAAAACTATCTTCATAAGTTACATTTGGTAATCGTTCACCTGTAGTTGAACTTTTATAAATCCCAAGGTTTGATGTGAAAATTATCAGTGCTTCTGAGAAATAGACGGTGTCTCCTCGTCCACTCGTAAGTACCCCATCATCTAGAATCTGAAGAAACTTATCTAATATTCTAGGGTGAGCCTTTTCAATTTCGTCAAATAAGACTACACTAAATGGCTTTTCTCTGATAGCATTGGTGAGTTCGCCGCCAACATCATAACCCACATACCCTGGAGGAGCACCAATTAACCGTTGATCTGAATGTTCAGCGCTGAACTCGGACATATCAAACCGAATATAGGCACTTTCATCACCAAATAATAAACTGGTCAAGGTCTTAGCCAATTCGGTTTTAGCCAATTCGGTTTTTCCAACACCTGTAGGTCCTGCTAAGAAAACCACACCTCTTGGGCGGTTATTTTTTTTAGAGTTACCCACTCCAGTGATGGCCCGTTTTACAATATCCATAATATGTTGTACGGAGTGGTTTTGCCCCTTTACACGTTCTTTGATATAAGCTTCACCGTTTTCAATTTTGCTACGTTCAATTTTCATCCAAGGGTCTTCAGTTACACCCACTTTGTATCGTCGCACTGCATCTGCAATCATGGAAATAGGTATAGTTTCTGACCTAGCTAACTCTATAATCGCTACTAAGTCTAACAGTAATAAGCCTTCGGTTTCGTCTACAAATTCGGTAACTATAGCATCTACATTATTTTTGTCTTTACTTAAGCTCTCTATAATTGGATGTACTAATCTTCTACGAGCAATATGATTGGGTTTTCCAATAGGTATATGTCTTATTTTTGGGTTGTTAACTATCATCCAATCAGGCAAATCACCTTCTTTATCTACTATCCAGATTA
>JAUHZI010000119.1 GCA_030426105.1 Bacteroidia bacterium
CTGAAAAGAAGTTGTATAGGTATCACCATTTTCAGATTTATTTAATAACTCCGAATTAAATGCAGAACCTTCTTCCTTAATCAAAAAAGCTGTTTGCACAGGTGAAGGAATAGTAAAAAACTTCCCACCTATTCTTAAAGTCAGATTATCCTCTGGCTTTTGTGGTTCTTCAACAACTTTGTTGGTAATATCTTCAATTGCTTTTTCTACATCCTCAGGAGTGTTCGAATCATTAGCATCGCCTCCACAACTTGATAAAGAAAATGATACTGAAGCCATAAGTAAAGCGGCGGTAATATTTCTGTATTTATTCTTCATGTTATACTTGATTTCTATATTTAACTTATCTAATCTCCCAAAGAAAACAAATAAGTCATAAACAACCAAAAAAATAAGGTCGAATTTTCAAGTTATTTTGGGATTATCGTAAATTTGGGGAAAATAAAGTTCATTATGCAGACTAAAATAAAAACAATAGGAATAATCACTTCTGGAGGGGATGCTCCAGGTATGAACGCATGTATCAGAGCAATTACTCGATCAGCTATTCACAACAACATCAACACCTTAGGTTTTAAAAGGGGGTATAATGGGCTAATTGAAAATGACTTTATTGAATTGAATTCGAAAGATGTAAGTAACATCATTCAAAGAGGAGGGACTATTCTAAAAACAGCTAGAAGCGAGCAGTTTAAAACAAAAGAAGGAAGAGAAAAAGCTTTTCACAACTTACAAAAAAACAATGTCGATGCATTAATCGCAATTGGAGGTGATGGCACATTTACAGGTGCTTCAATTTTTATAAAAGAATTCAACATCCCAATTATAGGAATCCCAGGGACTATAGATAATGACTTGTATGGAACGGACTATACAATTGGTTATGACACTGCCTTAAACACAGTTGTTCAAGCTGTTGATAAATTAAGAGATACTGCAAGCAGTCATGGTAGACTATTTGTTGTCGAAGTCATGGGAAAAGACGCTGGTTTTATCGCTCTTAGAAGTGGTATTGCAACGGGAGCTGAGGCTATCCTAATCCCTGAGACAACAACTTACATCAACCATCTTTTACAAAAACTTTCTCAGGATAAATCTAAAAAGAAACCAAGTAGTATCATTTTAGTTGCTGAGGGAGATGATTTTGGAGGGGCATATAAAGTTGCTGAAGCTGTTAAAGAAAGTCATCCTGAATATGATATTCGAGTAACAGTTCTTGGTCATATTCAAAGGGGAGGAAGCCCTTCTGCTTCGGATCGTGTTTTAGCTAGTCAATTAGGAGCTGGTGCTGTAGAATTCTTACTTAGAGGAGAAGAAGACGTCATGATTGGGATTATTAATAAGGATCTTGTTTTAACTCCTTTTAACCAAGCCATAAAACACAATCAGAAAATCAATACTAACCTATTAGAACTCGCTGATATCTTATCGATTTAATATGGTAAAACCTACCAAGTGATTAAAATAGAACCTTAATCAAATCTTTCTCTCTAGAATAAACGTCTGGATAAAAACGTATTTGGTTATTGGTGTCAGCTTCTACAGTACAATAACGGATGTGTACTGGCATTTTTTTATTGAACGTAACAACTTTCCTTTTTCTGTTTTTGATAAAGGTACTTACTGAATCTATAGAGTATTTATTTGCTGAATCTTTTTCAAGCAAATACTCGGCTAACTGCAAGGGTTCATGTACTCTTACACAACCATGGCTGTATGCTCTCCTCCCCTTTTGAAAAAAACGTTTAGAAGGGGTGTCATGAAAATAAACGGAATGTCTATTGGGAAAAATAAACTTTACAACACCTAAAGCATTACTCCTTCCCCCTTTCTGCCTGAATTTATAATTACTTCCCTTGGCCCAATCAATAGTTTTAGAATTAACAGCACTCCCCCCTTTAAACAATTCGTAACCATTTCGAGATAAATATGTCGAATCTTTCTTCGCTTTTGCTACCAATTCTCCTTCTATAATACTTCTTGGAACATGCCAATATGGGTAAGCAATCATATAATCAAGTTTACTGTCTAATTCAGGTGTTCTTGTAGTATTAGTCCCTACTACGACTCTTTTTTCATGTTCTATTTTGTTGTTTACATAGCACTTCATTTTATAAGTCGCAATGTTTACCAAAATATGTGTTTCCTCAAAAGGCTTAATCCATCGCCACTTTTCAAGAGCTACTCTAGCTTGGTTATAAAAATAATTGGTACTCTTTGACAATGTTTTAGCTGTTCCTCTACCTATCACTCCGTCAGGCTCTAAACCATGCTCGTATTGGAAACGTTTGACACCTTCTAACAACAATGAATCTGGTACTGAATCATGTGGTAAAACACCATGTATAACCAGCGCTTTCCTCGCTAATTCGTATGTTTTTACAGAATCTTCTCTATAACTCTTAATTCTAATTGTTGTATCGCTTAACTGAACACGATCCAAATAGCTTTCTAATCCTTTCTGTAATCTTATGTATTCATCGTTTTTGGGCTGTAGAGAAAGGATAGTTTCCAAAATATCTTCTTGTTCAACTGCTTTAGTTAATATAGCTATCCAATTAGTATCAACTCTTCTTCTTTCGAATTGATAGTAATCAGTAACATCCTCAATTTGACCATGACTAATTTGTTTTCCAAAATCAATGTAATTTTTGGTCATCAATCGCTCAGCTTCCTCTATTGAATCTTTAATTATTAATTGATTAAGGTTTGATAGATTATACTTACTAGAATCAATTCCATAAGCATTAGATTTATTCAATAAAGTTAATAGTTTGTTTGCATCAGAGTTTGGCTTTAAGTCTGGAGTAAACCAAATATAAGCCTCTCGCCCTTGATAAAAACTAAGTAACATTGAATCAACCTGTTTTCTTCTTAGCAAGTTTTTTAGAGATTCCATTTTTTCCTGAGGAAACTTTTTGGGGGTGACTACCTCTTTAACTGCTTGATCTTTTGAAACTCCATTTCGAGATTCTGTATTCGTACATGCAACTGCAAAGAATATGATAATCAATATAGGAATTAACTGCTTCATGCTCTACTTCCAAATATTGAACTTCCTACTCGAACAATTGTAGCTCCTTCTTCTATTGCAATTAAATAATCACCACTCATTCCCATAGAAATTTCTTTGAAATCTGTTTGATTTGAAAAATACTTTTTCTTTAATTGAGCATAGATAGTATACAATGTCTTAAACTCATCTCTGACCTGCTCTTTATCATCTGTAAAAGTTGCCATACCCATGACTCCTACAATATTTACATGTGTTAATCCTTTCAATAAATTTTCAGCTAATAACACCTCTATTTCTTCCAGTGAAAAACCAAACTTTGAACTTTCTTTGGCTATATGAAACTGTAATAAACAATTGATTACTTTTTGATGTTTTGCAGCCTCCTTATTAACTTCCTTCAACAAACGTAGACTATCTATACTATGTATCAATGCAACATGGGGTACTATATATTTCACTTTATTACGTTGTAAATGTCCAATAAAATGCCATTGAATATCTTCATTTAATTCTTCTGCTTTACCTCTTAATTCTAACGCTTTATTTTCACCAAAATGACGTTGTCCAGCAGTATAAGCTTCAACAATCATTGATGAAGGCTTAGTTTTAGATACTGCAACCAGTTGAACATTATCAGGAATCTGATTTGATACCAAGGATAGTTTTTTTTCAATCATTATTATTTAGTTCGTTTTTTCATTTAACCAATTCAAAACCAATTCATATACTTCAGCCTTATTGGTTTCATTAAGCATTTCATGACGACCAGTTTCATAAATTTTTAATTCAACATCTTTTATGCCAGCTTTTTTAAATTTATCAAAAACTTCTTGAGGACCTTTACCATAGTCTCCAACAGGATCCATATCTCCAGCAAACATCAGAATAGGTTTTTCCTTTTCCATTTTTCGGATATGATAAGTTTCATTAATATACAATACACCGCTTAACAAATCATTATAAAATTGGGATGTAAATATTTGCATACAGAATGGATCTGCAATGTATGCATCTACAATGGCTTCGTCCTTAGTTAACCAATCTTTTTCTGTTCTTTTATTTTCATACTTTTTATTGTAATCACCAAAAGCTAATTGCGTCATCATATTCGAACGGTTTTTCTTCCCCATTAACTTAAGATTAAAATTGGAAACATGTACTCCAACTTTACCAATTAATCCAGGGTGTCCAGCTGTTGCAGAAAAAACATACCCATCGATTTCAGGAGGACATAAGATAGCTACCGAACGTGCGATAAAAGACCCCATACTATGACCTAATAAATATAACGGTAAATCAGGATATTTTAAATCTAATTCTTTGCTTAAATTGATGACATCTCCTACGACCTTATTCCAACCATCTTGCATAGCAAAAAGTCCAACTTTGTCTAATGTACCAGCAGTTTTACCATGCCCTCTTAAATCACTAGCGAAAACTAAATATCCGTGCTGGTTTAAATACAATGCAAAATCATTGTAACGAGCTGCATGTTCACTCATACCATGGACAATATGTACTACTCCTTTAGGTTGTTCACACTCCCAAAAGTAAGTGACAATATTTACACCATCCTTAGTTTGATAATTACTGTTTACAAAATCCATAAAGCAATTTTTACACGAATGTAATATTTTTTAATCTATCAAACTTGAATCTTGTGAATTTGTTAACTTTTATGCTAATGTGTACCATATTTCGTAACTTAGTATTCTACTTCTATATATACACTTTGAGAAATTTATATTTAAAAATATTAGAGTTACCTGAACATGCCTCTGGAGCTGAAATAAAAAAAGCATACCGAAAAAAAGCTTTTCAATATCATCCAGATAGAAATAATTCTCCTAGGGCTGAAGAAATGTTTATGTTGGTGAACCAGGCTTACATTAATTTATCAGAAGAAGGTGTTTCAGAAAAAGCTAAAGAAGATTCAGCTGAATACTATAGAAAATATAATAAAAAGCTAACAAAAGAAGAACTCGAAAACTATTTAAAAAAGGTACAAAAAGCCAAAGAATACAAAGAAAAAAAAGAAGCTAATATTTTAGATATTAGTCTTCAAGAATTAAAGACTTCTTTTATTTTAAAACTCTCCAATACTATAGCTGTTATAAGTATTACTTTTGCTATTTTGTTAGTCCTTGATTTTTATATTTTAAGCCCTACTCAAGAATTTGGTATTGCCAAAAGATTTGAAGAATCTTATAATGGTCAAATTGTAAATTTAAAGTTAAACAACAATGACTTTACTAGAATAAGTACCTCTTTAGATGACCCTAATTTTGATATTATTCGAGCGAACTATTTGGTTGAACTTTTTCAAACTCCCATATTCAATCAATTTGCTCATGTGAGAGTATTCGGACATCGGAAAATTCCACCAATGGTTAATCTCACTTCTTTTTATAGTATTATTTTTATTTTACTCACCTTATTTTTTATTCCTTTATTTAATTTCATTTCTAAAGGCCCCAATAGTTTTTATATTATTTTTGTGCATGTCAGTTTAGCTTTCCCCCTTTTAGGGTGGCTTATTTGTTTATCTTTTTAAGATTATGAAGTTTTTTATTTATCTATTAACCCTATTATTTTTTTGGTCTTGTTCCAACGAGTCAAACTCATCCACACCTCAAAAAACACGCCCTAAAAAACTAGTTTCTAGAGTAGTAGACAGTGCTGCAATTAGAGATTCAATTGAAGTTGCTAAACAAATTGCCTTTCAAAAAACTTTAATCACAGAGGAGAATGTAACGGAACGCTTAACTAAATTTGGTGAAGAAAATCCTGAGACTAAGATTAAAATTAAAACAAAGTATGGTTCAATTAAAATTAGACTATACGAAGATACCCCACTCCACCGTGCTAACTTCATTATGCTCATAAAAAAAGGCTACTTTGACTCTACTCTTTTCTATAGAGTAATCGATAACTTTATGATTCAGGGAGGTAATTCAGATTCCGATAATATTGGGGAAAGAATGCGTAACATTGGACTATATCATGTTCCTGAAGAAATTAAGCCCCATCACATTCATAAAAGAGGTGCTATTGCAATGGCTGTCCAAGATCAATCTGATCGTGCAGAAGAATTGCGTCATAAAAATTCAAGTGCTTACAATTTTTATATCATTCAAAAAGGTCCTTTATCTAATAGCTACATGGAAAAGCTTGAAGAACGCTATAAAATTACTATTCCAGAGAAAAGCAGAGCTATTTATAGGAAATATGGAGGAAACCCTCACCTAGACAATCAATATACAGTATTTGGAGAAGTTTATAGTGGATTTAAAACAATTGATAAAATTTCAAAAGTAGTTGTAGACCGATATGACCGACCTGAAAAGGACATTTTTCTTACTGTAGAAATAATAGAATAAAACCTTTATTTTTTAGACTAAAATTAATATTATTGCCTTAATAAATTTTTATATACCATGGAACAAATTTTACATCAAATTCTTTCAAGTGCTAGTACTGTGATTTTACCCCACTTTGGAGCAATTATCAAATTAGGAGAAAGTTATCAGTTTAACGAGTTCTTAAAATATAATGATGGAAAATTAATTGCCGCTGTTGAAACCGAAAAGGGTGTTTCAACCGAAGAAGCTACTGAAATTGTATCGGACTATATTCGATCAATAAAGGAGTCTTTACATGCTGATAAAGATTTTAATATTGGGGCTATTGGTGTCTTTTCTAAAAAAGCAGATAAAGTTATCATTAAAAAAGGTGCAATTACTGGAACGACTACCAAAACTGAGTCAACTAAGACCACAGAAAAGAAAGCTCCTAGCAAACCTATTGCGACACCATCTACCCCAAAAAAGGAAACTACTGAGACCCCACCTGTAAAAAAAGAAACACCTAAAGCTGAGACACCTAAAGTTACACCAAAAACAGCTGAACCTAAGCCTATTTCTGAAGAGTTACCTAAAGCCTATACTTCAACGAATTTAGTTGTTGATAAAGCAATCGAAAAGATTGAGTCTTTAACATCAGAGAAAGAAATTACAGCTTTTGTTAAAGGCGAAAAAAGAGAACAAGTTTTAACGGTTGCAACAGAAAAAAAGAAAGCTTTAGCAAGTCCTAAAGTTACACCTACACCAAAAGTTGATAAGAAAACAGAAATTCCACCAGTAAAAGCTGAGACTTCTAAACCTGTAGAAGCTAAAATTCCAACTCCAACAGCTACAACCTCAACCCCAAAAGCGGAACCAAAAGAAAAAGAAGCTCCTAAAACTCCTGTAGTAACACCAGTAACTAAAACAGAAACTAAAGAGCCACAAAAACCTAAAGCTGAGAAAGCAGCAAAAATAGCTGCTACATCTGCTCCTTCTTCAAAAAATGATGCAAAGGACGATGAAGTTAAAGAAGCTTTAAAAGCTGGTGCCATTGTAATTGAAAAGGAAGTAAAAAAACGAAAAAGAAACCGCTTGATTCTTTGGGTTGCTATTCTCCTATTACTAATTGGATCTTCAATTATTGGTTACTTAAAGAAAAACGAGTTACTTGCTTTAATTAACAAAACAGAAATTGCTGAACACAAAGATTCTGCTCATCCAGAACATAGCGATGATCATGGTAAAGAACAACATGCTACTGCTGATTCGGATTCGGAACATGAGCACTCTGAAGAAAATGCGCATCATGATGAGCACCAAGAAACTTCTCAAGATGAAGATGAACATCATACAGAAGAAGCAACTGAAGATAATACTGATGAAACATCTAAAACTCAAGAAGAAGATCTTGTAGAAGAAGCAGCTGAAGAAGTTGAAGAAGAAGAGGTTGAAGAGGTTATAGAAGAAGAACCAGAAGTTGTTGAAGAAGTAAAACCAGTAGCAAAAGGAAAATATAATATTGTTGTTGGATCTTTCTCCGAAGAAAGTAATGCTAATAAATTAGTTAAAAAATTGAATGAGGAAGGATATACTAATGCAAAAGTACTTGGAAGATACGGAGGCTTACATGCTGTAAGCATTGACAATTTTGAATCAAGAAGTGATGCTAAATCTGCCTTATCTGACATAAAATCTAAAGGGTATAGTGGATGGATTAAAAAGATTTAATCGTCCTTATGCAACATAGCTATTGGGAAATAAAACAGTTTTTTGATGCCGTAGATTATACTATTATTGGTAGTGGGATTGTTGGTATTAATACCGCTTTAAGGCTAAGAGATCGTTTTCCTAATGCAAAAATTCTTATTCTTGAAAAGGGCTATCTACCTGCTGGTGCGAGCAGCAAAAATGCAGGTTTTGCCTGTTTTGGAAGCCCTTCAGAGATTTTAGATGATTTAACCCACTCTACTGAAGAAGAAGTCTTCCAATTAGTCGAATTGCGAAAGAAAGGACTTGATCGATTACTTCAAACTTGTGGGAGTTCTGCAATAGACTATCAAATGAATGGTAGTTATGAAATTTTCACCAAAAAAGATAGTAAGTTATTAGAGAAATGTTTGGATAACCTTAACTATTTAAATAAACTTCTGCATCCTATTTTTGGAACCGATACCTACTTTCAAGATAACATAGCTATTGACCAATTTGGTTTTAAAGGAGTGCAACAATTGATTAAAAATCAATTTGAGGGACAAATAGATACTGGAAAAATGTTTACGCATTTAATTCAAATTGCAAGGGATAAAAAAATTGATATTCTCAATGGAATTGAAGTAAAAGGTTATGTGGAAAATGGTAACAATAGCACTGTCCAACTCGAAAATGGATACTCATTTACAACTCAAAAGTTACTTATCGCCACCAATGGTTTTACAAAAAAGATCCTCCCTGAATTAACGATCAAACCTGCTCGAGCTCAAGTATTAATTACTGAACCTATTAAAGGCCTCAATATCAAAGGGACTTTTCATTTAGAAGAGGGCTACTATTATTTTAGAAATATAGACAACAGAATTTTACTAGGTGGAGGAAGAAATTTAGCTTTTAAAACTGAGACAACCACTGAACTGGCAACCACTTCTCTTATTCAAAATCAACTTGAGAAATTATTGCATGAACTAATTCTCCCACAACAAGAAATTAAAATAGCACATCGTTGGGCTGGTGTAATGGGGGTAGGAACTTCAAATAAAAAACCTATCATCAAGCAGTTGTCTAATTCTGTATATTGTGGTGTTAGAATGGGCGGTATGGGAGTTGCTATTGGCTCTTTGGTTGGTGAGAAACTAGCTAATCTAATTGACTAATTCCCTTTCTGTTAGCGCTTGTACTTTAGGATTCATTATTTTAAACCATAAAGGAGGGACTAAGGAAAGTGTCATCATACCTGGATAGCCTGTTGGCATTTGAGGACTATTATCAAAATGACGAAGGATTTGAAATTTTCGACTTGCTATATAATGATGATCCGAATGCCTAGATAATTCAAATAACATTAACCTTCCTAATTGATGATTAGAATTCCAAGAATGAATTGGCAATGTTCTTTCATATTTCCCATTCTTCTTCTTTTTCCTTCTCAAACCATAGTGCTCGATATAGTTAACCGTTTCTAATAGTAATACCCCAATCAAAGCTGCTCCAACAAAAAAACATAATGTTTCTATACCAAATACTACAGTAATAAGAATTAACAAGGCTAACTGAATAATTTGATACATTAACATTTCATTTTTAAAGCTCCAAAAGTTTGCTTGAATACGTTTTAAATTTTCCTGTTCTAATTTCCAAGCTGAGAACCAACTTCCATAAATCGACCTAAAATAGAAAGTATAAACCCACTCCCCTAATCGACTAGAAGCAGGATCTTCTTCTGTTGATACATTTTTATGATGCCCTCTATTATGTTCAATAAAAAAGTGCATATACAATGAGGTTAACAGCAACATCTTGCTCATTACTTGTTCTTTTTTTGTTAAGCGATGTCCTAGTTCATGTGCTACATTGATTCCTAATATACCACAAGCCATTCCAAATGCTGTAGTTGCACCTATTTTGAATAACAATGTTGCCTCATCATTACTTACCTGAATTAAAAAATAAATCAATAAAGCAAAATAAAATTCTTGGTTTTCTTCTATCTTAGAAATAGACTCTGTTAGCATACTATTGGCACTAGCCAATTCTTTCTTTTTTGCTTCTGCTTCTGCTTCTTTTTTCAATTCAGCTTTCGATTTCTCAGCATTTACTTTTTTGTATTCGAAAGGATTGCTGGCACCATAAATATA
>JAUHZI010000120.1 GCA_030426105.1 Bacteroidia bacterium
ACAGCTGGAAATTGCTCAGACACCTCAGATTGTGTCACGATGACTTCAACGAATCTTGAAAACTTTTCCTCATTAGCTATAAAGCTGTATCCTAACCCAGTATCTGATAATCTCATAATTCAAGCTGATAAACCTATTGAAAGTGTCATCATTTATGATTTAATAGGGACTATAACTCAAGAAGAATATACCTCATCCTTTTCTGTAGAAAAACTTATACCTGGAATCTATCTTATTGAAATCACTGCAAATAATCAGACTATTAGTAAACGCTTTGTAAAACAATAGACTATTCATTTCAATGTTTTTCTACCAATTAACGCTCATCTCATAGATGGGCGTTTGTTATCTTCTAAATATCTACCCTAATCCCCTGTCTATAAAAAAACACTTATCTTTAAGGCTTCATAGCATTAATTCATATATGACTAAGCCCTTTTTAATATTGATATCTACCTACTTTTCTTTTACTTGTTTAGGACAACATCAAAACAAAACTAATGAAGAGACACAAGAAATGATTATTGAGCAATACCTAAAAAATGGAGCTTGGAATCATCATTACCTATGTAAAGATTGGGAAGTTTGGATCGATAAAGGATTACAAAAAGACTCCACTATTGCCTATTTATGGCAACAAAAAGCTATTCCTTACTGGAAACAAAAAAAGTATTCGACAGCCATTAAATATTACAATAAAGCAATCTTATATGATCGTCAACGATGGTTATCGCGATTAGCTTTTTTAAAATGTATTTTCGCAAAAGACTATCATGGTGCTCTTACAGATTTAAAAACGTATAAAAATGAATTTGGACAAATCCATGTGCAAGATCATTCACTAGATTTTTATATGGGACTATGTTATTTACAACTCAATAAATTTAAGCAAGCATTAAAGGTGTTAGAACATTCCATTGAAAGAGATGAGAAAGAGCATGGAGCTGATTGGGTACATTATTTAGATCGTTACTATTTAGCCGTAGCTCACTATGAACTAGGAAACTATCCAGTAGCTATAACTGAATTAGATAAAGTTTTAAAAGAATACCCTAACTTTTCTGATGCACAGTATCATAAAAGTCTTTGTTTAAATGCACTTGGCAAGAAAGAAGAAGCTAAAGAATTAATGCTTCTGGGTAAAGCAAATTTAAAAAAAGGCTATACTTTCAATGAAGACTCTAATAAATATGAAACATACCCCTACCAAATTACTTGGCAATGGGATCATATTCAATCCATCTTAAAATAATTCTTTTGCTTTGTAGTATAAAACTGTAGAGCATACACAAGCTTCTATTCCACTCTTCTTTGCTGGACACTTAAATAAATTGTTCTCACAATCACTCTTCCACAATTCTTTATATTCTCCTAATAATTTAAATGCAAAAGAATTCGCTATCTTTTCCATATTAATTTTACCCCTTTGATTCCAAGCATACATTAAAAAGCCATATTCTTTCTGAAGTCGTTTTATAGCTTGTTCTATCAACCACTTACCAACTCCCATTTTTCTATATTTAGGAGCTACTACCATCGTATCCAAGCATATAATTTTAGAATCTAAAAATTCCTTTATTCCCCTATCTCCCACTTTATTAACCACCTCTTTTTCACCAGTTTTATAATAAATTAGAAATGCTACTAACTCATTTTTTTCATCTACAACACACCATCCATCATAGTTGTTTGAAGTCACTGAATTAAAGAAATACTCTCGATCCAAATAACCTTCACCGAGATGAGGAGATGCCAGTTTTACCAAATCATCTACCCTATCAGTTGTTAAAGGAATCAAGTTAAAATTCATAGATAAAATCATATTTAGAGCTCTAAAATTACTAATATTGTGCTTCATTAATCATAAAACAACAAAATTTGATTTTAGCTGCCATTGATATCGGTTCCAATGCCGTTCGTTTATTGATAGAAGAAGTAGTCATTACAGGAGAAAATGAACAATATTTTCGAAAAATATCTCTCACTCGTGTTCCGTTACGATTAGGTGAAGATGTATTTAGCCAAGGGAAAATTTCCCAAGAAAAATCAAAGAAGCTTATTAAGACACTAAAAGCTTTCCGTTATTTAATGGAAGTAAACGATGTTAAACATTTTAGAGCCTGCGCTACTTCTGCAATGCGTGAAGCCGAGAATGGGAAAGACATTCGTAAACTCATTAAAGCAAAGGCTAATATTGATTTAGAAATTATCAAAGGACATGAAGAAGCTGAGCTAATTTTAGCCAACTTCAATACTGCTAATTTACTAAATGACCAAACCTATCTCTACATCGATGTGGGGGGAGGAAGTACTGAAGTAAGCCTTCTGAAGAATAATAAAAAAATCAAATCAAAATCATTTAAATTAGGGACTGTTCGATTACTCAAAGGAAAAGTCCCCCCTTCAATATGGGAAGATGCTCAACAATGGGTAACAGATTTAGCTGTACAAGAAAACGTCATTGCCATTGGAACAGGTGGTAATATTAACAGAATCTATAAAGAAAGTATTCATAGTTTTGGTGAAAAGATCAAATACGATGAAATTAAGTCTATTGTTGACCACATTGCAAGTTTTACTTTTGAAGAAAGAATAAAAAAACTTAAGTTAAAACCAGACCGAGCTGACGTAATTATCCCAGCAGGTAAGATTTACTTGAGTTTTATGCAACATATAAAAGCAACCGAAATGCTAGTTCCTAAAGTAGGGTTAGCGGATGGGATTATCTATAACTTATTTCAAAAACATATAAAAAATAAAACTTAATTATTTGTTATATTTTTCGATTATATATATATTTATCTTTTTAACGTCCGTATTTTTACGGATTAACGCACCAAAACAAACTATCAAACAGAATTAACATGAAGTTTTACACCTTAGTATTCGGAGCTGCCTTATTAACCGCAAGTACTATGCAAGCTCAAAATGTAGGTATCAACCAAAATGCACCTACAAATTCTTTACACGTTTCTCCTATTAATACTGGAGACGATCCATTGAGAATTGACGGAATGCAATCATATGTATCAGGAGATACTACATTAATGATTATTGACAACACAAGCGGAATTGTAAGATATGTTGCTAAAGATGATTTAGGAGGAATGTTAGGAGATATTCTTTTCCAAAACACAACATTCATTGACAGTTTAAACACTTTTGTTACCAACAATGGTGGTTCTGATACTGATGTTGATAGTGCTAGAGTTGTAGGAAATACATTACAGATTTTTGAAAATGGGACAATGATTTCTGCCGATTTAACCAATGTAACGGGAACTTCTTACGTAGGAGGTACTGGAATTGGAATATCAGGAAATACCATTACCAATACTGCTCCAGACCAAGTTGTTTCAATTACGGGAGGAGGTAGTACTACAGTTACTGGAACATATCCTAACTTCACAGTTTCTTCAACTGATAATCAAACATTAGGTTCAACTGCTACAGATATTACCTTAACAAATGGAGGTTCTGTTCCTTTTAGTACTATTAATGCAGGTGACTGGCATACTACAGGAAATGCAGGAACAAATGCTGCAACTAATTTTATAGGAACTACAGACAATATTGCTTTAATATTTAGAACCAATAATAACGAAAGAATGCGTATTTCTAACGGTGGTGCTGTTATGGTAAACACTACTACTGCATCTGCTGTCTTTACATCAGCTGCTGGTGGAACTGACGACGCAATTGCTGGTCTTTCTACTGGAGGTGTAGGTGTTGCAGGTGTTACGAATACAGCTACTAGTTTTGGTGTTTTAGCAAGAAATAACAATGCTACAGGTACTGGTATTATTGCTTCTGGTAACAATCAGACTGGAAACTACTTAGTTTCAGGAACAGGTGGAGCTTTTACTGGTGAAGATGGATCTTACTCAAAAGCAGTAACAGCAACAGGTACAGGTGTTATTGGTTTAGGAAATAACTTAACAACTTCTACTACTTATGCTTCTGGAACTGGAGGAGCTTTCTCTGGAAATGATGGAGTTTATGGAATTGGTAAAGTAGCTGCTGGTACAGGTGTTATTGGTGGAGGAAATAACCTAACGACAACTTCTTCTCTAACACTTGGTTCTGGAGGTGCTTTTACAGGAAATGCTTTTGGTGTTTATGGAAAAGCAAATAATACTACAGGAACTGGTTTGTGGAGTGTTGGTGTTCTTGGTGATGGAGTTCAGTTTGGGGTATTCTCTAATACTAATTCAGGTGCAAATGGAACAAAATCATTCATCATTGATCACCCGTTAGACCCTGAAAATAAATTCTTAAAGCACTACAGTATGGAGTCGCCAGAAGTAATCAACTTCTACAGAGGAAATGTTGTTTTAGATGCGAATGGAAATGGAACAGTACAATTACCTGATTACTTCACTGCAATTAATACAAACTACAGTTATACATTAACTCCAATTGGAGCACCATCAGTAACTTATATTGCTGAAGAAATTGATGAAAACGGGACCTTCAAAATCGCAGGAGGAAATCCTAATCAAAAAATTTCTTGGTATGTGTATGCTGAAAGAAATGATGTAAATATCCAAGATGAAT
The DNA here is from genome assembly GCA_030426105.1 of Bacteroidia bacterium. Lineage (GTDB taxonomy): Bacteria > Bacteroidota > Bacteroidia > Flavobacteriales_D > Parvicellaceae > S010-51. Next base: position 4,558 of record JAUHZI010000120.1, read on the forward strand.
TTAGTACAGCTGTTGAAGTTGAAAAGTCAGCGAGTCAGAAAGGGAAATACTTAAACCCTAAGGCTTATGGAAAAACAAATGCTGATGCTATTTTCCAAACAAAAGAAACTAAAAGCGTAGAACAAAAAGCAGCAGTTTCAAAAGTAACTATTGGAGAAAAAGAATAACTCTACTACACACATTAATAAAAAAAGCCATTCAAAATTTGAATGGCTTTTTTTATTTCTATTTATTAAATAGTTATAATGTTTTTAAAATATTTCTACGCTTATTCTCCAATCCTTTTGCTCCTTCTGTATATAAATCCTCTAGAACTAATTTAAACTCAGCTTTCAATTCGTCATACTCTTTGCTTATATTAACGATTGTTCCCATGGCAAAAGCCCTGACAGCTATAGGTTGTTCACTATTGATTAACAATTCATAACTTCGATCTAAAACTACTCCTTGATACTCTTCAGGCAAAGCATAAGATTGAAAAAAACGAGCTATCATTCTTATTACAGCTACAGCTGTATCTTTTTCTACAAACACTTTTACAAATTGATCAATATAGGACTCCATCAAATAGGGACGTTTATCCATGATTCTTGCAAGAACCATGGAGGCCCTTAAAGCTAATTTCTTGTCACTTCCTAGAAAAAGCAGTACTAACTCACCAATTTTTGTTTCATCTTGACCAATTTTCCGAACAATTAATTCTGCATTGGATTTACTAAATTCAAATAATAATTGCTCACGAATATCCATAATTTTTACTTTTCAAAAAGCATAATACTTTCAATATGGGCCGTATGTGGAAATTGATCAACTAAAGATACTTTCTTTAGTTCGTACCCTGCTTGTTTTAACTCTATAGCATCACGAGCTTGTGTTCCAGGATTACAACTAACATAAACAATTCTTTTAGCACCAAGCTTCATTACCTTCCTCAACGTTTTAGGAGCAATTCCACCTCTTGGAGGATCTAAAACAATAGTCCCTATTTTCCCTTCGTACTCAGGATACTCTAATAAAAACTTTCCAACGTCAGCTGCGTAAAAGTCTACTCCTTCAATTTGATTTAAAGCAGCATTCCTTTTAGCGTTCTCAATAGCTGAAGCTATAATATCTACACCTATGATCTTAGCGTTTTTAGCTTTAGATGCTAATATTTGTCCAATTGTTCCTGTACCACAAAACAAATCCATAATGACTTGATTTTCCAGATCATTATCCTCAGTTGCATAGTCCACAACCTTGCTATATAAACGCTCAGCGCTTGCAGGGTTTGTTTGAAAAAAGCTTTGCATACTAATTTCAAATTGTAATCCCAATACACGTTCTATTATCGTTGATTTTCCCCAAGCAGTATCACTTGGACCTTTTTCTAGTTTAGCACGATCAGCAACGTCGTCATTAATCGTATGAATAAAACCAGCTAATCGTTCTCCTAGTAAACCTTGCAAGAACTCCACAAAGGCCATTGTATCAAATGCTTTTTTATTTGTAGAGCTAGTTACTAAGTTGATTAACAACTCATCATCTGCAAAACTCTTTCTTACAACCAAATGTCTAAAGAACCCTTCTTTTTTAGGTGGATGCCAAGCAGGTAACCCTGTATTTTCTAAATAAACTCTTATCTCTTTTAATTTATTTTCAAATTCAGCATCAAACAACCCAGATTCTTTATCTAAATTTTCAACTTTCCACCAAGTTCCACGATGTTTAAACCCTAAAGCAAAATCATCATGTTCCTCTCCTGTTTCTATATCATGACGGATAACAGAAAAAGAATACTCCATCTTATTTCTGTAATTGAAATCACTAGGAGAAGCAATATACTCATCAAATAAGTCTCTAACATTTTTAATCTGCCCCATTTTTTCAAAAAGGGTCAAAGTTGTTTCTTCTTTAAAGGCTCTTTGTTTTTCTACTGGTAAGGTCAAAAATGGAGCCCCAGAGATGGGTTGTTGTGGCATCTCAACTTCATCAGGAGAACGTTTGATTACTTTTTTTAATCGAGTTTCAGCATGCTTTTTTCGTTTCTTCGTGATCGTTACCTCAACCGTTTGACCAGGAATACTGTTGGCTACAAAAACTACAAAATTTCCTTGATCAGTAGCCACTCGACTAATTCCCTTTCCTCCAAAAGCCATATCATCAATAGCCAACTCTAACGTTTCTCCTTTTTTAATATTCATCCTAAAACCTTTTAAATCGATTGCTTAAACAAAAACAAAAATACCTAAAACTAAACCAACAATAATTAATACGATATTTTTAATTTTTTCTTTCTGATTATGATATTCTTCAAAAACCAATAATGTGGTAACATGAATCAGCATTCCTGTAGTGACTGCTAAGAGAATAGATGACAATTCATTTACAGCAGCTGCATTATCCATACTCAATCCTATTATTCCTCCAATAGGTGACATACTAGCAAAAAGAATAAACAGCCATATCATTGTTGATTTCTTCAGTTTAGACTGAATTAAAAACAACATTAAAACAACTGCTACAGGTATTTTATGCCCTAAAATTGCCCAGAAAAATACTGTTGAAAATCCTTCTGTTGCATGAACCACACTGTGACTATGTCCGTGCCCATGCCCAACATGTGATTCAGCAGCATCCAAAATAAACAAAGGAATTCCCTCTATTAAAGAGTGAACGCATAATCCAAAAAACATGGATACCAAAGTCTTATTAATTGAATAGTGTTTCTCTCCCGCATGATGATGAACATGTCCGTGTTCTATACCTTTAGAAAACAATTCTAAAAATATTTGAAATACAAAACCTAATAAAAGATACGCTCCAATATTGGGTACATGACTGTGAAATACCTCAGGCAAGATATGTACACAAATCAAACTTAAAACAAATGCAACTCCAACAGTTGTAAGGTAATGTTTTATTCCTTTAAATAAATCTTGAAAAATATAGGTAACCACTCCAGTTGCTACAACAACCAAAAACATAGCCGATATAATACCCCAATTACTCATTTAAATCTATTCTAAAAAGATTGCAAATTTAACTAAAAAAGAGAACTTTTTGGCGAGATTAAATAGCTTAATATCAAATACTAGTGTAAACCCCAATAGAATTAAGTATTTAGCTAGGTTAATTATTCTCTAAAGACGGTAATTTCTGCTTAAAACAAAGTATTTAATTGCCCCAAAGATGATTTAACTCCAATTATTAACGTTTTTTTTCAAGATTCTTCACGCTACATCTAAGGATATGTTTATTTTTGCAGTCTTGATTTGAAAAATAGTCGAGTATAAATAACAAAGAAAATGGATAGAAATACGATAACAGGTTTATTACTTATTGGAGCAATTCTTTTTGGATTTTCCTATTTTAATCAACAACAACAAGCTGAACAGGTTGCTGAACAACAGGAACAAGCTGCCAAAGTTCAAAAAGACTCAGTTGTAACAGCTATAAAACCAGTAACAATACCTACTGAATCAACTCCAAAAGCAAGCCTAAAATCTGACACGGTATTTTTAGCTTCTGTTCCTGAAGCCATCAAAGCCGATTCTAATTTATTGAATCAATATATCGATAGTGTAGAAAATTTTAACCGCTCAGTAGCCGAAGCTGCTCAACAGCAAAAATTAGAAGGTGAATATGGTGTTTTCTACCCAGCTGCTAAAGGGACTCAAGAATACACGACTCTAGAAAATGACAAACTCATTGTAACTTTCAACAACAAAGGAGGTAGAATAGCGCATGTAAAATTAAAAGAATACCAAAGCTATCAAGACTATATTGAAGACGAAAATACCATTGAGCCGTTATTATTATTTGAAGAAAAAACATCAAATCAATCGTTAACATTATCGAATAAAGGAGCAAAAATCGAAACTAAAAACTTGATTTTCCAAGGGACTGTTAACAAAGGGGATGATTCACAAGTATTAACATACATCGCTCCAACAGCAGATGCAAATAAATATTTACAATACACCTATACCATTAAAAATGGAAGTTATGATGTTGATTTCCAAATTAACTACGTTAATCTTCAAGCTGATCTAAACTTAGCTGAAACAGAGTTAAATTGGCAGTTAGCTGGTTTAACAATGGAAAAATTGGCTTCCGATCAAAGAAGAATGTCGTGCGTCATGTGGCGTTATGATGACGAGAAAAGAGACTATATTCGAGAGATGTCATCTAGTGAATATGAGTTAGAAGCCAACACAAATTGGGTTGCATTTAAACACAAATTCTTTACTACTGGATTAATTATCGATGCAAAAAACATTACAAAAGGTACTTTAGCCCAAAACCAATTAGAGGGAGAAGAATATACAGTAGATTATAAGGCTAATTTAACTTTACCAGCTCAGCCTGTTGTTGATTTAAAATTCTTCTTTGGACCTAATGAATATGACTTATTAAAAAGCTACGACAATGGTATGGGTAATATTATTGATCATGGATGGGGTGTATTTGGTTTAGTCAACAAATGGTTAATCCGTCCAATCTTCAATATCTTAAATGGATCTGCTTTAAACTTAGGTTTAATCATTCTTTTACTTACATTAATTGTAAAGATTTTAATCATGCCATTGACGTATAAAAACTATATGTCTTCGGCTAAGATGAGAGTTTTAAAACCTGAAATTGAAGAAATTAATGAGCGAATGAAAGATGCTGATGCTATGACGCGTCAACAAGAAGTATCAAAACTTTATTCGCAAACTGGAGTAAATCCAATGGCTGGATGTTTACCAATGTTAATCCAAATGCCAATTGTAATTGCAGCATTACGTTTCTTCCCTTCTAGTATTGACTTAAGACATGCTAAATTCTTATGGGCAGAAGATTTAAGTTCGTATGAATCGGTATTAAATTTAGGATTTGATATCCCATTCTATGGAGCTCACGTCAGTCTATTTGCTTTATTGATGGCTGTTTCTACATTCTTGTATACGAAGATGAATAGTGGAAACATGGCTACACCTCAACAGCCTGGTATGCCAAACATGAACTTTATCATGTACTTAATGCCATTTATGATGTTGTTCTTCTTTAACTCGTACTCTTCTGGTTTAAGTTTCTACTATTTATGTGGTAACGTTATGAATATTGGAATCATGTGGGGAATTAAAAAATTCTTAATTGATGAAGATAAAATTAAAGCCAAATTAGCTGATAATAAGAAGAAACCTAAAAAGAAGTCTAAATTCCAACAACGAATGGATGACTTAGTAAAACAGCAACAAGAACAAGCTGCAAAGAGAAAGTAAAATCTTCTCTATGAACCTATCAAAGCTTCACTTTATTACACAACCTCTACCCCACCTTACCAACGCTGAATTGGTTGAGGAAGTCTGCAAAGCTGGGGTACGGTTGGTACAGTTAAGAATCAAAGACGCTTCTGAAGATACTATTTATGAAGAAGCAAAAGCTGTTCAATCAGTTTGTAAAAAATACAATGCTACTTTTATTCTTAACGACTATGTTCCCATAGCTCAGGCATTAAAAGTGGATGGTGTTCACTTAGGTAAAAATGACCTCTCTCCTATCAAAGCAAGAGAATTGTTAGGTAAAAATACCATCATAGGTGGCACTGCTAACTCAATTGAAGAT
>JAUHZI010000283.1 GCA_030426105.1 Bacteroidia bacterium
TTCATTATCATTAGCAGGAAAGAGGTGCATTGCGTTTTTATAACGTTGTTTTGCCTTTTTTGCATTGATAATATTATCTCCATCTGCTTTGGTTATAGCTATACTATCTGCCATTTCCATGATTCCTCGTTTTATTCCCTGAAGTTCGTCTCCAGCTCCAGACAACATTAATAACAGAAAAAAATCAACCATCCCATGTACAGCAATCTCAGATTGTCCAACTCCAACAGTTTCCACTATGATAATATCAAAACCAGCAGCCTCACATAACAAAATAGAAGCCCTAGTTTGTTGCGCTACACCACCCAAAGCCCCTTTTGATGGACTAGGTCTGATATATACATTAGGGTTATTGACTAAGGTTTCCATTCTAGTTTTATCGCCTAAAATTGATCCGCCTCTTTTTTGACTGCTTGGGTCAATAGCTAAAACAGCTACTTTTTTCCCTTTTCCAGTAAGGTAGTTACCAAAAGTTTCAATAAATGTACTTTTTCCAACACCTGGAACTCCTGTAATTCCTATACGGATTGATTGACCAGCGTAAGGGAGCGTTTGGTCAATAATTTGATTGGCGATGCTTTTATGTTTTTCTAATTTGCTTTCCAATAATGTAATTGCTTTACTTAAGGAGACAATATTGCCCTCTAGTACACCATTGATTAAGTCTTGAGCGTTAATAGGCTTGACTTTGGGAATTTTATAGTTTTTATTTAATGAAGAAGAACTCATAACTAAATTAAAATAGCAATTTTATAGATTTCCATCAATTGAGATGATTACTTTTGTGCTATTAATACTTTTATAATGACTAAAAATACGGGAATTAACTGGGATTTTAAACATTTTTCTGAACTTTCAGCTAAAGAGTGGTATGCTTTAGCTAAAAAAAGGATGGAAGTATTTATCATGGAGCAAGATTGCCATTATTTAGATTTGGATGACAAAGATTTAGATGCCTACCATATTTATGGAACAAGAAATAATCAGGTAATAGCTTATGCTCGTTTGTTAGCTAAAGGAGTTAGTTATCCTCAGGTTTCTATTGGTAGAGTATTGGTGGTAGAAGAGGAGCGAGGAAAAAATGTGGGACATTTACTTATGGACAAAGTGATGCAATTTTCAGTTGAAAAATATGGTAAAAATGATATTAAAATTTCAGCACAAGAACATTTGAAAAAGTTTTACGAAATCCATGGTTTTAAAGTTGTTACTGAAATGTATTATGAAGATGATATTCCTCATGTAGGGATGTTGTTTGAAGCTGTTAATTTGTGATTTATAATACATTATTGTTTGGCCCCCAAACTATAAGATTTAAGATGCTAGGACTTTGGCCTGTATAAGTAAGACTGTCTTTTCTCTTTGTTTTTTTTCTCTTTTCTTTTTTCTAATTAGCCGATCCTCTCATTCTCTCATCAGCTAATTCTCTCATTCTTTCACCATCTAATTCTCTAATTATTGTAGTATAACTAGTTAAACTTTTCGTTCACCTAAAAAGCTGATTGTGTGCTCAGTTTTATTATTAGTTTGGCTCAATAAAAAACTTAGTAGAATAGTTCTGTATGTTTTTGATAGAAAAGTTATTATTCAGTTATTATGAGAAAAATCTATCCCATTTTTTTATTATTCGTTCTTCCTTTTATTTTGCAGGCTCAAAATGTCGGAATCAATCAGCCAAATCCTACTCATTCTTTGCACATATCTCCAGTGACATTAGGTGATGATCCATTGAGGATAGATGGGGTGCAAACCTATTCGATAGGAGATACCGCTTTGTTGATGCTCAACCCAACTACAGGAATTGTAAAATATATCAATCCAACAGATTTTGTGACATTAATAAGTGGAGGTGCAGGATTGGGAACAGATGATCAAAATCTAGATAGCTTGATATTAGATGGATTAACACTAACCACATTTATCGAGAATGGCAGTTCAGCTAGTGTAGATTTAACACCACTTATGGATAGTATCACCACTTTGTTGTATGATAATGCAGACACTTTATTAAACAATACCACTTTTATCAATGCTTTAAGAGACTCAATAGATACCGATG
>JAUHZI010000284.1 GCA_030426105.1 Bacteroidia bacterium
AAGTATATTTTTCCAAGGAGCAGCAATGACTCCTAATTTATTAATAGATACTTTGTGTGAACGTTATCAAGAGGTAACCAATGTAGAAATAATCCAAATTCATACCCATGGTAAAGCTAAGTATTTAGAAGAACCTTATAGTAAATCATTTAAATTGATAAGTTGCTTTGTAGGTGATAACGTAAGGAAAGGAGTGAATATGAATAACGGAGACTACATTCCAATTTTTTTAAGTGAAATACATTGGTTATTCCGTCGCAATATTTATCCATTAGATGTAGCATTTATCCAAGTTTCTCCACCTGATAAACATGGGTATTGTTCTTTAGGAACTTCAGTAGATATTACATTACCGGCTATACAAACGGCTAAAATAGTTATAGCCCAGGTAAATCCGAATGTTCCCAGAACACATGGAGATGGTATAATTCACATAAGTAATATTGATTATGCAGTAAAAGTTGACTCGCCAATTCATACCTCAATAACAGGAACACCTTCAGAAATAGAAACTAAAATAGGAAAAAATGTAGCAGGATTAATTGAAGATGGAGCAACACTACAAATGGGAATAGGGAATATTCCTAATGCTGTATTACATAATTTAACAAACCATCAACGTTTAGGTATTCATACAGAGATGTTTTCTAACGGTGTATTACCATTAATAGAGAAAGGTGTAATTACTGGGGAAGAAAAAGAAATAAAAACAGGAAAAATTGTTACTTGTTTTGCTGTAGGCTCTCAAAAACTATATGATTTTATAGATGATAATCCGTCAGTACATTTTAAAGAGGCAGGTTATACAAACGATACCTCTATTATAAAATTAAATCCAAAAGTTACCGCAATTAATAGCGCCATTGAAATAGACTTAACAGGACAAGTTTGTGCAGATACAATTGGAAAATATCAATATTCAGGGGTAGGAGGACAAATGGATTTTATTAGAGGAGCATCGCTATCAAAAGGAGGAAAAGCAATTATAGCAATGCCTTCAATAACAGCAAAAGGAGTTTCTAAAATTACCCCATTTTTAAAAGAAGGAGCAGGGGTTACAACTACAAGAGCCCATGTACATTATGTAGCAACAGAATATGGAGTAGTTAATTTGTTTGGAAAGAGTTTAAAAGAACGAGCAAAAGCATTAATTTCTATAGCTCACCCTAATTTTAGAGAAGAATTAGAAAGAGAAGCTTTTAATAGGTTTACCAAGTTATAAATAAAAAAGGAGCAGTTTATTTACTGCTCCTTTTTTATTAAGATATTTTCTTTTCTAAAAGAATTGCCTTCGGGTGCAAAATATTATTTTCGAGATGTATATGTTTATGTAAATCTTGTTCAAACTCTTCTAGCTTAGCATATAAAGCTCTAAAAGTATTACAGGCTCCTTCAGGAGGAGTATAATTATTAGACAGCCTAGATATTTCTTTAAAAATATTTCCAGCACTTTCATGTTCATGTTCCATCATTTGTATTGGATTGTTTACAGTCCCAAAAGGAAGTGTTGTGTTTTTTCTTCCTTCTTTTTCAGCTTGTACTAATTGTTTTATAAAAGGAAATAATACCTGTTCTTCTTTTTGCATGTGTGATAGTAACTCATTAGCAACCTCATGAAATAACTGATTTATTTCAACTACTTCAATATAATGATGCCCGTGAACTTTAGCTACTTTGTTAGCATATTGAGAAATGATAGGTAGACTTTCTCTTACGTAGGTATGATGTATATTTTCAATATAAATCATTAAAAAATCTAACTCCCATTTATCATAGTCTTCAATAACATCTTTTATTACATCAACCTTTGCTAGTTCTTTTTCAAGAATTGCTAGATCTACATTGTTTTTTGCGCAAGCTTTTTCAACAGATATACCTCCACCACAGCAAAAATCAATTCCGTGTTTCTTAAAAATATGTGCTGTTTTTATATTTTCAGTCACATAATCAGCCACTGTTTTGTTACTTGATACTACCATAATTTCTAGTTTTTAGATGTGAATAAAGTTGGTTTAATAGTTACCATAACCCAAGC
>JAUHZI010000121.1 GCA_030426105.1 Bacteroidia bacterium
ATAATATCCTTCTACATGTCCTGCGGAAGATAATTTTGCTAAGTTTCTATACCCTTCTTTGTTCTTCGCTATTAATGGCACTCTAAAGCCATTGTCTTTTACCGATTTATTATTTCTATCCTTACAAACAAAAAACTCTGAACCTACAATAGGGAGAACTTTGGTTTGTTTTACCTTTTCTAACTCTTCTTCTAAATCGACTATTTCTTCAGGTTCTAAAGGTCTAGACTTTGTGACTTCTTCTTCATTTTCAATCACTTTTTCTTCTTTCATTCCAGAAGAAAGTAATCCTTCAATGTCTTTAATTTTTGCATCTACTCCACCATTATGCTTTTGTCCAGCCAATACAAAGTGAAAAGCAGCCATCATATTTCCTATATCAGTCAAAGCTACAGCTGGCATATTATTTTTAACAGCAGCTTTTATCAAGTCGTCTACAGCAGTAGTCGACTGAAGTACCGAAAACTGAGTATGGTTATGTAAATGTGCAAATCGTACTTTTTTTAGTCGCTCTCTACTTTCATTTTCATCAACCTCTACAACTTCTCCACCTTCTTCTTGGGCTTTTCGTTTTCGAATTTTATCACTCTCAGCCTTTAGGTTAAGATGGTTTAATCCGATTGGGACTATTTGTAGTGGGTTTTTCTCTAGATAATCACCAAAGTAACTTGGCTCTACCTCTAATTCATCCTGCGTATAAACCTTAAGACGAATTAATTCTAAAAAACAACGCGTTGTTGCCTCTACATCGGCTGTTGCATTATGAGCTTCTCCAAAAGGTTCGTCAAACAAATGTTCATGAAGCTCTGTAAGTGTTGGTAATTTAAACTTACCTCCTCTACCTCCTGGTATCTGACAAAGATTTGCTGTTGTTTCGGTACAGGTATCTAATATTGGTAACTCCTGTAGGTTGTTGGCCACCTCAAAACGGTGAAACTCACACCCCATTACATTGGTATCAAACTTTACATTTTGACCAACTACAAACTTTGCTTGTTTTAGAACCTTATTAAACTCTTCTAAAACAAACGCTAATGACTCACCTTGTTCTAAAGCTAAATCAGTAGATATACCGTGGATTTTTTCAGATTGATACGGAATATCAAAGCCATCTGGTTTGACTAAATAATCTTTAGCTTCAACCAACTGCCCCATATCATCGTGTAACTGCCAAGCTATTTGAATACACCTTGGCCAGTTATCTGTATCGGTTATTGGAGCATTAAAATCCCTAGGTAAACCAGTAGTTTCCGTATCAAATATTAAATACATTTATTGTTGATGTATTATGTACAAAATAAGCTGCACAAGGTTTATAAAAATTTATTATGAGTAGTTCTAATAACTTCTAATTGTAAAAATAATGAATAGAACCTACGTTTTAAAGTTTTGTTGATAAGTAATCCAAAAAATAGGCTAAAACTAATCCAAAAGCTACAGTCTCTACTGTAGCTTTCCTATAATCTTCTTTTTTTAGTTTTACTTATATCTGAGCAATATTTACTTTTAATGAAAAGCAATTTTATTATGAAAAAAACTACTCCAATATTCGGTTTTATATTTCTTATGCTCTCTCTAGTCGGCTGGGGACAAAACAATGATACGACAACTGTTCAATTGTTTGGCTTTTCAGATATCACCAAAAGAAAAGATTGGTTTGTCCTTCCTCCAGACACTACGAGTTATGAAAAAATACTAATGTATTATACACTAAAATGTGATCCACAAACCACTCAAGATGGGTATAATTGTGGAGAATGGGATTACACGACCTTTACCAATCTCTATCAATATGAAAATATTGGAGACACTGTTTATAGACTGGGGATTAATACTCCCGACACTATTTTTTATAGTAATAATCCTTCATACAATGTATATCAAAGTAAGGAATATTTACAGCTTATTGATACCATTAACTCTGAGTCACAATTCCCTATCGTTATTGGAAACATTACGTCAAATGACCTTATCGGCTCTGATAAAACGAATACAACACAATATTTATTAAAAGCTTCTGACTTACTCCCATCGGGACTATCTGCTGGAGCAATTCAACGACTGAAAATAACATTGGATGGAATAGCGCAGGTTGATCATTTTACTATTAAGATGAAAAACACTTTACTAAATGAAGTCACTCCTGATACTTTTGAACAAGAAGGCTTAACAACAGTTTACAACAACTCATTAGATTTAAATTCTGGGGATAATATTTTCAATTTTACGACTCCTTTTATTTGGGATGGGAGTTCCAATATTATTCTCGAATTTTCGCATAACTCTACAACAGGAATAACAACAGGAGCAACAAGTACTACTGTTAATTATAACTCAGGAATTAATAGCGGTTCTAATTATTGTCTAGAATTTTCTGGAGATGATTATGTTAGTATCCCCCCGGCAGCATTTGACCAACTTAATGATGAAATTACTATTTCATTTTGGAACTATGGAAACCCTGATTTACTTCCAATGAATGCATACACCGTTGAGGGAAGAGATTCAAATAACAGACGCGTTTTAAACCTTCATTTACCATGGAGTGATGATAAAGTATATTGGGATTGTGGAAATTCAGGAACTAACTCATATGATCGGATATCAACAGCAATTAACGCTTCTCAATATTCAGGTCAATGGAATCATTGGGCTTTTACAAAAAATGCCAACACTGGGGAAATGACGATCTTTTTTAATGGAACTGTTCTAGCTACTCAAAACGGTAAAAACAGGACCCTAGGCGACATCTCTAGATTCAAAATTGGCGGTAGGGCTGCTAATGAATTAAAAGGAGATTATGAAGGGAAAATTGATGAATTTAGAGTTTGGGACAAAGCTTTAACTCAAGCTGAAATTCAAGCATATATGCACAAAAGCATCAATAACACACATCCCCAAATAGCTCATCTAATTTTAGCTTATGCCTTTGATGAGACTTCTGGAAATTTAGTAGAGGATTACTCTGGGAATAATTGGACAGGAAGGATGATGGGCTACCCTGCTAGAAGGATAATTGCTCCCTCTAACCATTACTTTAACTTTTCTCAACTCATGAGTCTACCTGCTTTGGATTTATATCAGGGCACATATTCTTCACATCTTGATAGCTCTCTTGTATATGACACTTTAATCAATAGCCCAATATCAATTGTAAAGGATATTAGTAGTAGAGATATTTCTACACCTGGACTATCTTATCAAAGAGTTGACACTGTAACACACTACCCTTTTATTGACTCGTATACCTTTGATTTTGAAGGAAACATCATCAATACGATCCCCAACTCAATATCAGGGTTTTACACTAATTCTATAAAAAAAATAACGCATCAACTTCAAAACTATGTTACACCATATGGTATCGGGTTAGATTTAGGTCCTAACGGTTTATGATATCACTGATTATGAACCGATATTACATGATACAGTCGAGATTTTGGCTGGAAATCAACAAGAATTAATCGATCTAAAATTCCTTTATATAAAAGGTACTCCTCCAAGAGAAGTTAAACAGTTTGAAACCATATGGGATGGGAGATTCCAACATTCAGACATTGCCAATGACAATGTTTTAAAACCTGTTGATAAAACTATTCTCCCCGATGCCGATCAAGTTGTTGTTCGAACTAGAACAACTGGACATTGGTTTGGAGGATTCCAAAACTGCGCAGAATTTTGTCCTAAAACACACCATATAAAAGTCAATGGAACTCAAACTCACTCCTGGTTGAACTGGAAAGAATGCTCTAAAAACCCTGTCCAACCTCAAGGAGGAACATGGGTATATGATAGGGCTGGTTGGTGTCCTGGCGATTTTGCTGACACTTATGATCACGATATTACCAGTTATATAACCCCAAACTCTACAACTTCTATAGATTATGGGATGGAAACTACAGCAGGAGGAATGGAAGGAAACTATATTGTTTCTGTTCAACTGCTTCAATACGGACCTCCTAATTTTGAAACAGATGCTAGAGTTGAAGATATTTTGGCTCCAAATGACTGGGAGTTTTATCAACACTTTAATCCAATATGCAATGCCCCTAAAATAAAAATTAGAAATACTGGAGCCAATGAAGTTTCTTCAGTTAAAATAGGCTATTGGGTCTGTGGTGGACCTATCGAGTTTTACACTTGGACAGGAAGTTTATCTTTCATGGATACGATTAGCGTTGAACTGCCTATCCCTGACCAGTCGTTTTGGGATCACACTAATTATTGTAATCTTTTTCATGCAGAAATTTTTGAAGTTAATGGTTCCCCTGATGATTACCCTTCCAACAACCATCAACAAACAACTTTCGACAGTCCTCCATCTATACCAGGAGACCTCATTATTTGGTACCGTTCCAATAACTCTCCGAATGAAAATGACCTTTACCTCTATGATGATCAAGGGAATATTATTTATGAGAACACTGCTGCAAGTGCCAGCACCTGGTATAAAGACACTGTTGCTTTATCTCCTGGTTGTTACAAGCTTGTTATGACCGATTTAGGAGAAGATGGCTTATCCTTTTTTGCGAATCCTAACCAAGGGTCTGGTAGTCTTAGAATAAGGAAAATGGGGGGAGGAACTCACAAAATATTTAACCCCAATTTTGGTTCTGAAATCATTTATTACTTTACTTCTGGCTATACAGTAAATACTGAAGAACTGGGAGAAGAAATTGACGCTAAATTGTACCCCAATCCTAATGATGGACTTTTTACAGTAGAAACCGAAGGTATATTAGGACCTATTGAACTTGAAGTTTACAACAATCTTGGAGCTCAAATAAAAAAGGTAAACTATACAACTGCTGACATCGCTCATCAACAACAGCTTGACTTATCAAATTTACCTAGAGGTTCATATACTTTGCGTATTGTACATCAGCAATATGCTAAGGTTCTACCTTTAATTAAATTGTAATTCGAATCGTTTGATTAAAGATTTTAGTAACTTTAACAACTTACTATTCCCTTTGATTAATCATGAATTCAACTGAAAAGCGTTTACAAGATATATTAGACAAAATCACTGACAATAATAAAGTATTTGGTTCTTCTTTTGCTATAAAAACTCCTCAATTTACTTGGGAAGGATATGCGGGTAACTTTACCCCTAATCAACAGTATTTTATTGCTAGTACAACTAAACTATTTACTACTGCAATAATTTTAAATTTAAAATCCCAAGGGAAACTTGACTTGAATGACAAAATTCTAAACTATGTTAACAGTAATATTTTAGAAGGTTTACATGTTTTTAAAGGAACCGATTACTCTAAAAGCATCACAATACAGGAACTCCTTGCCCACACTTCTGGCCTCCCTGATTACTTTCAAAATAAAGATCAAAATGGCCAAAGTTTGGAAAAAGAACTAACGAGTGGAAATGATCAGTATTGGAGTTTTGAACAAGCTATAGAGAAATCTAAAGCCATGAATCCTTTATTTGCTCCTAGTGCACCTAAAAAAGCTCATTATTCAGATACTAATTTCCAATTATTAGGACATATCATAGAAAACATTACACAAAAAACTTATAGTGAGTGTTGCCTTGAATATATTGTTACTCCTTTAGCTTTAGCTCATACCTACTTATACCAAGATAGTAAAGACCAAAATCCCAAAATACTAAACTATAAAAGTAAACCATTAGATATTTCAAAGGCAATGACTTCTTTTGGACCTGATGGTGGAATTGTTTCTACTTCATCTGATATGCTTATTTTTATTGAAGCCTTTTTTGAAGGAAAACTCTTTCCTAAAAACTATATTAATGAATTACAAAAATGGAATAGAATATTCTTTCCTATGCGTTCTGGTATTGGGATACACCTCTTTAAATTACCATGGCTTTTTAATCCATTTGGAACATTACCTTATTTCATTGGGCACTCTGGCTTATCAGGTGCACTTGCTTTTTATAGTCCAGAAAAGAAACTCTATATTACAGGAACAGTAAACCAGATAGCTCACCCTGATATTTCTTTTAAAACTATGGTAAAGCTTTCACAAGCCATAGCCAAAGAGCAGATGATATAAGCTACTTCTATTTAATTCTCTAAAAAAGAAATAACTTCCGACACTACGAAATTACTACCACTAATTAACAATAAGTCATCTGAACCAGTTTGCTTTTTAGCTTGCTGATATGCACCTTCACAACTTCCACACATAATGATATTCTTTCTTTTAAAAAAGGTTGCTAAATCATATAAATCCATTGCCCTTCTTATATCAGGTTCACATAAATAATAAATAGCATTATCAGGTAATAAGTCCACTACTTTTTCGATATCCTTATCTTCTACCATCCCCCAAACAATATGTAAGTTTTTATACTTTTCTTTGGTTAATTGCTCAGCTACTGCTTTAACAGCTTGGACATTATGTGCTATGTCTGCTACAATTTTCGGTTTATTCGACAATACTTCCCATCTCCCTCTTAGCAATGTATTTTGTGTTACATTTTCTAATCCTAAAACTATTGTTCTACTTGTGATATCATGAAATTGAGCTTGTAACAATTTAATAACTTCTAATACTGTGGCAATATTATATTGCTGTACATCTCCTAATAATCCGCTATCATAGACTACTTGAAGCTGTTTAGGAATAATCAACTGAGCACCTCTTTCCAGTGCTAAGCGTTGAATTTCATTTAGAGCTTCTCCTTCTATTCCATATCCAATAACACAAGGAGTGTTCTGTTTGATTATCCCTCCTTTTTCAAAAGCTATTTCCTTTAACGTACTTCCTAAATATTGAGTGTGATCTATCCCTATTGTTGTTATTGTACTGACTAAAGGTTGAATGATGTTAGACGAATCTAAACGCCCTCCTAAGCCCGTTTCAATAATTGCTATATCAACCTTTTGATTTTCAAAATAGTGAAAAGCTAAAGCTGTTGTCCATTCAAAAAAAGAAGGTTGAATATCTTTTACCTCTTCCTTATATTGCTCAACAAAATTGACAATATATTCTTCAGATATTGCTTTTCCATTAATCGCAATTCGTTCTTTAAAATCAATTAGATGTGGAGAAGTAAATAACCCAACTTTATACCCACTTTCCGTCAATACGGATGCTAATAAACTACTCGTTGACCCTTTTCCATTTGTACCAGCGACATGTACAGTTTTCAGCTTATTTTGAGGGTTTTCAATTCGTTCGCAAAGCTGTGTGATATTCTCTAAAGATGGCTTATATGCTTTTCCTCCAACGTTTTGATATTGTGGCAATTGTGTATAGAGAAAATCGAGGGTTTCTTGATAAGGTGAAGACATTAATTTAATTTAAAATTAATTGTAGTTACCATTTTATCATATTTAGGTCCGTTAGGCATTGCATTAAACTTCAATTGTTTTGCATGCTTTTCTGCAGAACGATGTAATGTAATATTAGCTGTAGTAGTTAATTTAGAACTTGCTAATGCAACAGCTTTAATCACTTTTCCATCTCTATTAATTGTTATTTGAACCGCAACCTTTCCAGTTTCTTGTGTCGGATTTACAAAATCAGGCTTATATTTTAGTATTCGGTCTTTTCCATCTCCTATTCCATCCCCTGAACCTACGCTAGGACCATTTCCTCCACCTCGGCCTCCACCAGTTCCTCCATCTCCATTTCCTTGATCATCTCCTGAGCCATCTCCTTTTCCAAACAAGCTTCCTAAATTTCCATGCTTTGGTTTTTTAGGAGATTCTTCTTGAGCACTGCTATTATTATCGTTTTTAGATGCTGGACTACTTGAACTTTCAGCTGGTGATTCTGTTTCTTGAGTAGCCACTTCCTCACTGCTATCAGAACTTTCTGTTTCTTCCGTTTCTTCTGTAGGCTCTTCTTCTTGCTCTGTAGCTTCAGCACCTCCAGCAGAACCTCCACCACCACTAAAATCCATTACCGCAACAATTCTTTCTTCTTCTTCTTCCTGAGGAGTACCAAAACTTGTAAAGAATAAAAATAAGAACACAAAGAGGTGCACTATCAATGCGATAATAATTCCTCTTCTTTTATTTTCTCTACTTATTGGTTGCATTTAATAACTCTTTATCAATTTCTATATCCTCTTATACAGCGTTATAGTAAAAAGGTTCGAAATTAATTTGCTTTTGTTTTGATTACTACTGCCAATTTATTTCGTTTGGCAATATCAATTACTTTTACAGAGTGTTCCCAGCTAGAAAGCTTATCTCCCATTAATTCTATTACACTATCGTTTTTTAACTCAGCCATGATAGCTGTTTCTAACTCTTCTTGTGGTACGGCTTGCTTAGACTTAGCTCCAATAAAATATTCGTTTTCATTAGTAACATAAACTTTTATGTTAGACTTTTCTTTTGTATTAGAACTTTTACTTGAAGGCAAGTCGATATCATGTCCTGAGGTAACTTTAGTAGAAAGCACAATAAAAAATATAAGGAGCAGGAATACAAGGTCAGTCATTGAAGACATTCCTCCTTCTACCTTTACTTTATTTGTTGATCTAAGATTCATTTTAATTTCGACTTAAAGATTTAAGATTATAAGATTTTGGACTTACTCCATCTCATTATCAAATAACAATTTAATGTCCTGGAGCTTCTAGAATATCCATAAACTCCATAGACCCTCCTTCCATTTTTTGGATGACTTTCTCTACTTTACTGATCAAATAATTATAAGCTACATAAGCTATAATTCCCACAACTAATCCACCTACAGTTGTCACCATAGCTTCCATAATTCCTCCTGATATACTTGCTATATCAAAATCAGCACTTTGAGAAATCACTCTAAATGTACTCATCATCCCTAATACTGTTCCTAAGAAACCAACCATTGGAGCCACAGCAGAAATTGTAGCCAAAATAGATAAACGTGCTTCAAGTCTATAAATTTCCATTTTAGCAACGTTTTCTATAGAAGTGCTAATATCTTTCAATGGTTTTCCTATACGCATTAGTCCTTTTTCTACCATTCTTGCTATTGGATTATCTGTAGAAATACACAGTTGTTGAGCAGCATCTAACTTTCCATCTTTTACATAATCCTTAATCTTAGCCATAAAGTCTCTCTCTTCTTGCAAGCTTCTTCTAATTGATAAGAAACGCTCAATAAAAATATAGATTGAAGTAATCGAAAGCACAAATAGAGCTGACATCACGACTATACTAGTGATACTATAGCTATCCGTTTCCTGATTGTATCCCCATATCAACTGCCAAAGTGTTTGTGTTGTTTCCTCTTCAGCCAACTGGTTAACTGTCTCTGCTAATGCTTCGGCAGCTTCGCCTTCGTTTAATTGTATTTTTAATAATGAAAAAAGATTCATCTGATTGTGTTTTATTTTTTATTTATTGGATGAAAGTTACAAATTAAAATTCTTACATAAGAAGAATAATACTACTTGCTTCATCTCAAGACTTTTATGCTAAACGTCTGTTTTTAATTTTTGTTACATTACTAATAAGAAATATGCTGCACCTGCTACATATCCTATTAAAGCTAACCAAGCTATATTTTTTAAGTACCAGAAGAATGAAATTTTCTCCATCCCCATTGCTACTACACCTGCAGCTGAACCAATAATTAACATACTTCCTCCTGTTCCTGCAGCGTATGCGATATAATGCCATACATGAGCATCTGGTTCAAGGTGGAACATTCCCATACTTGCCGCTACTAAAGGTACATTATCAACAACAGCAGAACCTGCTCCTAGCAAGGTTACAAATAAGTTGGTATCCATTGATCCTTGTACTTCTTGTCCAAAGTTAAAAATTAACCCTAATGACTCCAAAGCAGCTACGGTCATCAAGATTCCTAAGAAAAATAAGATGGAAGGCATCTCAATTTTAGAAAGCGCTCTAAAGGTTGGACTACTCCCA
>JAUHZI010000122.1 GCA_030426105.1 Bacteroidia bacterium
CATTTGCAAAGTCTACCCAGTTAAATTGAGGATAGGCAACATTGTGTGCATTAAAGTTTCCTGTAGCTCCTCCAAATTTAGCTGAAAATGGAATCGCTAAAAGTTGTTGTTTCTGAATGTTTAAACGTTCAATGAATACATAGATTTCCTTCCCTAATTTAGTAGGAGAGGCAGGTTGTCCATGAGTCCTTGCTAATAGAGGAATCTCTTTCCATTCGTTTGCTTTTTCTGTAAGCAAGTCTATAGTTTGGTCCAGTAGAGGTATATATTCATTAAGAATAGCATCTTTTAATGATTTAGGAACAGCTGTATTATTAATGTCCTGAGAAGTTAAACCAAAATGAATAAATTCTTTACTCTCATTAAGTTCTATTGCATCAAATCTCTCTTTGATGAAGTATTCAACAGCTTTTACATCATGATTTGTTGTTCTTTCAATTTCTTTTATCCTTAAAGCATCTTCAGGAGAGAAGTCCTTGTAAATAGCTCTGATAGTTTCCGCTTTGGAAAGGTCAAAGTCTTTTAGTTGAGGCAAAGGAAGCTCACAAAGGGCAATAAAGTATTCAATTTCAACAAAAACTCTGTATTTGATTAAGGCAAATTCAGAAAAATAATTTTCTAATTTTGATGTTACTCTTCTGTATCTCCCATCTATAGGGCTAATTGCTGTTAATGTACTTAAATCCATGGTTTTGTTTTGCTATTGAATTTGATTAATTTAGCGCAAAAATACAAAGAACTTGTTAAAGATTAGTGAATTCAGAGTTGTATTTTTTGTGTTTTTTATATCTATTTTTAGAAAGAGTTTTAGTGTCTATGTTTAAGGATTTGCTATTGGGGTATAGAAGTTATTTAAATGCTTTAAAATTTATTAGGGAGCATAAGCTTTATACTTATTTTTTGTTGCCAATACTTTTGTTTGTTGGAATATATTATCTAGGTTTTGCCTTTGAGTCGTGGAAAAATGAAGCTGCTCAAAGTTCAGAGTCAGCAGGTTTTTGGGGTAAAATATGGAGTGCAATTGTATATGGATTTTACACTGCTATGGCTTATCTAGTGTTTAAGTTTATGCGCTATATTTTGATTATTTGTTTATCACCAATTTTGTCAGTTGTATCAGAAAGGGTAGAGCGAATCATCACAGGTAATGTTTATAAATTTAACTTAAAACAATTAATAAAGGATGTTAAACGAACAATAAATTTATCTATAAGAAATTTAATTTGGGAGTTTGGGATAGTATATTCTATTTGGTTTGTAATTATGATATTGGGGTGGATTTTTCAAGTCCCTTCAGTTATAATAGGCTATATACAAACAGGAGCTGCTATGCTTATTGGTTTTTATTATTATGGTTTTAGCTTTATTGATTATATGAATGAAAGAAGAAGGTTGACTATTTCTCAGAGTGTGGAATTTGTGAAAAAACACCGAGGTTTTGCTTTTGCTTTAGGGTCAGTTTTTACAGTGTTATTCCACTATACTAACAAGTATTTTGTAGGAGCAAAAGATGATTTTTCTACAAATGCATTTTTAGTAATTGTAATTGTGTCTTCAATAATTATGTCTATTATTCCTATTGTAACTATTGTAGCTGCCACTTTAGGCGTACATGAAATTGTTGATTTAAGCCAGAATACTGTGCTAAAAAAAGATGAAATAGACGATGATGTTAAGAATTTAAGCGAGTTATAAACAATTATAGGGGGAAAGTTAAGTTTTTTCAATAATTCAATATATTTGCTTAATTTAACAGTAAAATTTTACTCAGAATTATGATAAAATACATACTTTTTATATTTGTTTTTATTTCAGCGAATTTTGTTCTAGCAAGCGGTTTTACTGCGCTAACGGATACAAATAAAAACATCATACAGCGTGCTAAGATAGATTTTAAAATAGTAGAAGGAACAAGTAAGTTCTATGAGCATAATTATAGAGGTGCTTTAAATTTATTTAGAGAAATTTTAGCAATCGATGAGAATAATGCAAAGGCTAACTATGGTATAGCACAGTGTCAATATGCTTTAAATAAATATGATTTATCAAAAGAATATTTAGATAAAGCTTATGGTTTGGACAACGAGGTGGATAGAGATGTGCTGTTGTTAAAAGGTAAAGTTGAACATCGATTAGGTAACTTAGAGGATGCTATAGCAAATTTTGAAGCGCATAAAGTTACTTTAAAAGGAAATGAAAGAAAAATTTTAGAATCAGATGTTGATTTGTTCATTGCTCAATGTAATTATGCAAAAGAGCAGATGAAAAAACCTCAAAATGTAACAATCACCAATTTAGGTGAGAACATTAACACGTTTGCTCCAGAATTTGCGCCTTGTATATCGCAAGATGGTAAGACGTTAGTCTTTACATCAAGAAGGTCTGATACTAAAGGAGGGAATCTGGATAAGAATTTTGATTATTTATACTATACTGATATCTATGTTTCAAAGCTAGATACTGTTACAGGGAAATGGTCGAAAGGAAAAAATGCAAGTGGGCGAATCAATACTGAATTTCACGATGGTGCATTAGGTTTTACTCCAAGTGGTAAAATGTTGGTTTATAGAAATATTACCAATGTAACAGGTAGTGGTGATATATACATTGCTAAGCAAAGTAAAACAGGGAAATGGGGAGAGCCTAAGCCATTATTAGAAAAAGAAGATAAGAAAATCAGTAAAAAAATAAACTCTAGTTATTTTGAGTCATCAGCGAGTATGACTGGAGATGGAAAAACGATTTACTTTGTTTCTGAAAGACCTGGTGGAGAAGGAAGAGCGGATATTTATGTTGTTAAAAAAGAGGGAGGAGCTTGGACTGAACCGAAGAATCTTGGAGCAGCAATTAATACAGTTGGTGATGAGAAATGTGTTTTTATATCATTGGACGGTAAACGTTTATTTTATTCTTCAAATGGTTTTCAAAACAGTTTAGGTTCATACGATATATATATGTCTGAAATGAATGAGCAAGGAGTTTGGGGGGAGCCAAGGAATTTGGGATATCCAATTAATACTGTTAAGGAAGAAAAAACAATCTCAGTAAGCCCAGATGGTAAAACAGCATATGTAAGTGCTTATTATGAAAAAGATTCCAAAGGAGGAGCTGATATCTTTTCAATAGATATTTCTAATCTTAAATAGATGAGAAGGCTAGTTTGGATGTTGATTCTTTTAACTCTTTTTACGGCTAGCTGTAAAAAAGATAAGGAAACAAGTATTCAAATTCAAGCTACATCTTTCACTACAAAGGAATCACTTAATGGAGCTAAAGTAGCTTTTTATATTAAAAGTGTATCAAATAATACTTTTTCAAGTTCGTATGAATTAATAGAAGAGGGGTATGCAGATGTTAGTGGTATTTATGAAGTTCAAATAAAGAAGACTTCTTCAGATATTTCCTATAAGTTTATTGTAACAAAAGAAGACTACTTAGATAAGGTGGTAGAGTTGAATCCAGCTTCTATTGAAACAGCTGATGAGAATTTTATTGATTGTGCTGTTAAGCCTGTTGGGCAATTATCTTTTTCCATAAAATCTTCGGGAGGGGCTACATTGTCAGATGAATTGGTTTTTAGTTTTAGTAATGATGCAGAAGTTGGTAGTTCATTTGTTAGTTTGTTTTTTCAAGGAAATCAAATCGACACAACTTTAGTTACAAGCGTTTTGGGAGATCAATATAATAAGTATACCTATATATTAAGAAGGAACGGAAGCTACCTTCAAGTAGAAGATTCAGTTTTTTGTGATCGTGGTGTTTTGACTCAAAAGGAAATTCAACTCTAAGATTAGCTAACCTTTTGATATACAATTCTTTTTTTTAATTTTTTTATTAAAAAGGGAATTGAAATATTGGAATTTCGAAAAAATAAATTACCTTTGCAAACCCTAAATATAATTTTAGGATAAAAATCAATTAGAAAGAATTAAATATTATTATGCCAACTATTCAACAGTTAGTAAGAAAAGGAAGGACTAGTAAAGCGCAAGTAAGTAAGTCTGCAGCTTTAGATTCATGTCCACAAAGAAGAGGAGTTTGTGTTAGGGTTTATACTACAACACCTAAGAAACCTAACTCTGCAATGAGAAAAGTAGCAAGGGTAAGATTAACAAACGGAAAAGAAGTTAATGCTTATATCGGTGGTGAAGGTCACAACTTGCAAGAGCACAGTATTGTGTTAGTAAGAGGTGGAAGAGTTAAAGATTTACCAGGTGTAAGATATCATATCGTACGTGGTGCTTTAGATACTGCAGGTGTAGAAGGAAGAACACAAAGAAGATCAAAATACGGGGCTAAAAGACCTAAGAAATAATAAAAATAAGTAAAAGACAAATTAAGTCATGAGAAGAAGAAAGGCCAAAAAGCATATTATCTTACCAGATCCAAAGTTTAATGACGTTCAGGTAACAAAGTTTGTAAATAATTTAATGTTAGACGGGAAGAAGAGTGTAGCATTCAAAATTTTTTACGATGCTATTGATATTTTAGATGAGCGTTCTGAGGAGAACAATGGTTTAGAGATATGGAAGAAAGCTTTAGTAAATGTCACTCCAGGCGTTGAAGTAAGAAGTAGAAGAGTAGGTGGTGCTACATATCAAATTCCATCTCCAGT
Source organism: Bacteroidia bacterium (assembly GCA_030426105.1). GTDB lineage: Bacteria > Bacteroidota > Bacteroidia > Flavobacteriales_D > Parvicellaceae > S010-51. Next base: position 4,616 of record JAUHZI010000122.1, read on the forward strand.
AAGAGATTCAAGAAAGCATTCATTGGCAATGAAATGGTTGATTGGGTTCGCTAGAAAGAGAAACGAAAAGTCAATGAGTCAAAAGTTGGCAGCTGAAGTTTCTGCTGCAGCAAAAGAAGAAGGGGCAGCATTTAAAAAGAAAGAGGATATGCATAGAATGGCTGAGGCTAATAAAGCATTTTCTCATTTTAGATTCTAATTAAGATTTTTATAAAGTTATAATAAGATAGCAAAATGGCTAAAAGAGATTTAAAGTACACAAGAAACATTGGGATTATGGCCCATGTAGACGCTGGTAAGACAACAACTACTGAGCGTATCCTTTATTATACTGGGGTTTCTCACAAAATTGGTGAGGTTCATGACGGTGCTGCTACAATGGACTGGATGGAGCAAGAGCAAGAAAGAGGTATTACAATTACTTCAGCTGCGACAACAGTATTTTGGAACTATTTAGATGAAGAGTACAAAATTAACATTATTGATACTCCAGGTCACGTTGATTTTACTGTAGAGGTAGAGCGTTCATTACGTGTTTTAGATGGTGCAGTAGCTTTATTCTGTGCTTCTAGTGGTGTGGAGCCTCAGTCTGAAACTGTTTGGAGACAAGCAGATAAATATAATGTTCCTAGAATCGGATTCATTAATAAAATGGATAGAATTGGAGCAGATTTCTTTGGTACTATAGATCAAATTAAAGAGCGTTTAGGAGCTAATCCTATTCCTTTAACTATTCCTATTGGAGCAGAAGATGATTTCAAAGGTTTAGTTGATTTGATTAAAATGAAAGCATTTGTTTGGGATGGAGATGACAACGGGATGTCTTTTGACGTCTTAGATATTCCTGAAGATTTAAAAGAAGAAGCAGAGGAGTGGAGGAATGTATTGATTGAAGCTGTAGCTGAAAGTGATGATGAATTGATGGAGAAATTCTTTGAGGATGCTGATTCAATTACTGAGGAAGAAATCATGAATGCTATTCGTGTAGCTACAATTAACATGTCTATTAACCCTATTATTTGTGGGTCAGCATTTAAAAATAAAGGAGTTCAAACATTATTGGATTATGTAATGGCATTTTTACCATCTCCAGTTGATATCGACGCAATTGAAGGTACAAATGTAGATGGAAGTGAAACATTAACTAGAAAGCCTAATAATGACGAGCCAATGTCAGCATTAGCATTTAAAATTGCTACGGATCCTTTCGTAGGTAGATTATGTTTCTTTAGAATGTATTCAGGAGTTTTAGATGCAGGTTCTTATGTTTTAAATACTAGAACAAATAAAAAAGAGCGTATCTCAAGAATCTTCCAAATGCACTCTAACAAGCAAAATGCATTAGATAGAATTGAAGCAGGAGATATTGGTGCAGGAGTTGGATTCAAAGACATTAGAACAGGAGATACATTATGTGCTGAAAAACACCCAATTGTATTAGAATCAATGGAGTTCCCTGATCCAGTAATTGGTATTGCTATTGAGCCTAAAACTAAGGCAGATGTTGATAAGTTAGGTGTAGCATTATCTAAGTTAGGAGAAGAAGATCCAACATTCCAAATCAAAACAGATGAAGATTCAGGTCCAACAATTATCTCAGGAATGGGTGAGTTACACTTAGAGGTACTAATTGATCGTTTAAAAAGAGAATTTAAAGTAGAGGTTAACGAAGGTGCTCCTCAAGTAAACTATAAGGAGGCAATTAAAAGAGCTGCTAACCACAGAGAGGTTTATAAGAAACAGTCAGGTGGACGTGGTAAATTTGCTGATATTGTAGTTGAAATTAAGCCTCGTGAAGATGGTAAAGAAGGATTAGAGTTCATCAATGAAGTAAAAGGAGGAAATATTCCTAGAGAATTTATTCCTAACGTTGAGAAAGGGTTTACTGAAGCTATGAAAAATGGTGTGTTAGCAGGATTCTCAATGGATAGTATGACAGTTACTTTAAAAGATGGATCTTTCCACGCTGTGGATTCAGATGGTTTGTCATTTGAGTTATGTGCTAAGTTGGCTTATAAAGCTGCTGCACCAGCATGTGGAGCTGTTCTTTTAGAGCCAATTATGAAGTTGGAGGTTGTAACTCCAGAAGAAAACATGGGGGATATCGTTGGAGATTTGAACAGAAGAAGAGGTCAAATTGAAGGAATGGACGATAGAAATGGAGCTAAGGTTGTTAAGGCTTTAGTACCATTATCAGAAATGTTTGGGTATGTTACAGCATTAAGAACAATGTCTTCAGGTAGAGCAACTTCTACAATGGAGTTCAATAACTATGCAGAATGTCCAAAAGGAATCGCTGACGCAGTAATTGCTAAATCTAAAGGAGAAGTAGAGGCTTAATTAATAAATAAGATAAAGACAAAATGAGTCAAAAAATAAGAATAAAATTAAAATCTTACGATTACAACTTAGTAGATAAGTCTGCTGAGAAGATTGTAAAAACAGTAAAAACTACTGGTGCAGTTGTTAGCGGTCCTATTCCGCTACCAACGCACAAAAGAATTTACACAGTGTTAAAATCACCACACGTAAATAAGAAAGCGCGTGAGCAGTTTCAATTATGCTCTTACAAAAGATTAATGGACATCTATAGTTCTTCATCAAAGACTATTGATGCTTTAATGAAGTTAGAGTTACCAAGTGGTGTAGAAGTAGAAATTAAAGTATAATTTATAAATAAAGTAAAATGGCTGGTATCATAGGCAAAAAAGTAGGGATGACTAGCGTATTCAGTACCGATGGTAAAAACATACCATGTACGATAATTGAGGCAGGACCTTGTGTTGTAACACAAATTAAGTCTCAAGAAAAAGACGGATACGAAGCAGTTCAAATTGGTTACGGAGAGCGTAAAGAGAAAAACACTTCAAGCGCTTTGAAAGGACACTTCAAAAAAGCTAGTACAACTCCAAAAAGTAAATTAGTAGAGTTTAAATCTTTTGGTTCTGATTTAAACTTAGGAGATGAAATTACTGTTGAATTATTCCAAGAAGGAGAATTCGTAGATGCAGTAGGAACTTCAAAAGGTAAAGGATTCCAAGGTGTTGTTAAACGTCACAACTTTAGAGGTGTGGGTGATGCAACGCATGGTCAGCATAACAGATTAAGAGCTCCTGGTTCTATTGGTGCTGCATCTTACCCAGCAAGAGTTTTTAAAGGAATGAAAATGGCAGGAAGAACAGGTGGTGACAGAGTTAAAGTTTCTAATCTAGAAATATTAAAAGTTTTAGCAGATAAAAACATCATCGTTATTAAAGGTTCTGTGCCAGGAGCAAAAGGATCATACGTAATACTTGAGAAATAATGGAATTAGCAGTTTATAATAAAGAAGGTAAAGCAACAGCAAAGAAAGTTACTTTAGCAGATTCAATCTTTGGTTTAGAGCCAAATGAGCATGCTGTTTATTTAGATGTTAAACTTTACCTAGCTAATCAGCGTCAAGGAACGCATAAAGCTAAAGAAAGAGGAGAAATTACTGGAAGTACTAAGAAAATCAAAAAACAAAAAGGAACAGGTACTGCCAGAGCAGGTAGTATTAAGAATCCATTGTTTAGAGGTGGAGGACGTGTTTTTGGACCAAGACCAAGAAACTATAGCTTCAAGTTAAATAAGAAGTTAAGAAAGTTAGCCCGTGCTACAGCTCTATCACATAAAGCTACTGAAAACCAAATCACTGTTTTAGAGGATCAAAAGTTTGATACACCTAAAACAAGTGAATTTGTTTCGTTATTAGAAAATTTAAAAGTTTCTAATAAAAAAACATTATTTGTGGTTGCAAATGAAGAAAGAAATGTATATTTGTCGTCTCGAAATTTGAAAAAGAGTAAAGTCGTTTCTGCCGACAAGTTAAATACATTCGATATTCTTAATGCTGATGCATTAATTTTAGCTGAAGGAGCTGTAGAGAAAATTGAAAACTTATTTAACGCGTAAGAGAAATGCAAGATATTATTAAAAGACCAATCTTGACTGAAAAGTCTAACACATTAAGTGAGAAGTCGAACACTTACACTTTTATTGTGGATAAGAATTCAAACAAGATTGAGATAAAGAATGCCATCGAGAAATTGTACAATGTTGCTGTTGACTCTGTGAACACAATGAATTATGGTGGTGGAAAAAGAAAAATGAAGCACACAAGTCGTGGGATTTCTTTTCAACGTAACAAGCTTTACAAAAAAGCTGTAGTTACTGTAGCGGAAGGAGATATCATTGATTTGTATGAAAACATTTAACAACAGAAATTAATTAGAAATGGGATTAAGAAAATTAAAACCAATGACACCAGGTCAACGACATAAGATTGTCGATGACTTTTCTAATATTACAGCTTCAAAGCCAGAAAAATCTTTAGTTAAAGGTTTAAATAAATCTGGAGGAAGAAATAATACCGGGAAAATGACGATGAGATACATCGGTGGTGGTCATAAGAGAAAGTACAGAGCTATTGACTTTAAAAGGAATAAACAAGATATTCCAGCTACTGTAAAAACTATCGAGTATGATCCAAATAGATCTGCGAGAATTGCATTATTATACTATGCTGATGGGGAGAAAAGATATATTATCGCTCCTGAAGGTTTAGAAGTAGGTCAGACAGTGATGTCTGGTAAGAATGCTACTCCAGATGTTGGAAACACACTTTACTTAAGTGATATTCCTTTGGGAACAGTAATTCATAATATTGAATTATACCCAGGTAAAGGAGGTTCATTAGTGAGAAGTGCAGGTGCTTACGCACAATTAAACGCTAGAGATGGTAAATATGCAATTGTTAAATTACCTTCTGGTGAAGTAAGAATGATCTTATTGACATGTACTGCAACAATCGGTGTAGTTTCAAATTCGGAACATAGTTTAACTAGATCTGGTAAAGCGGGACGTTCTAGATGGTTAGGAAGAAGACCTCGTGTAAGAGGTGTTGTAATGAATCCAGTTGATCACCCAATGGGTGGTGGTGAAGGTAAATCTTCAGGAGGACACCCAAGATCAAGAACTGGATTACCAGCTAAAGGATACAAAACAAGAAGTAAAACTAAAGCTTCAAACCGCTTTATAATTTCAA
>JAUHZI010000008.1 GCA_030426105.1 Bacteroidia bacterium
AGATGGTACTAGAGTAATATCTGGGAGAGTATGTCGTTGCCGGTTTTTGAAAAGCCTTTACAAAATTTTGTAAAGGCTTTTTTTTTGATACAAAGGTTACTTATAGCTAAAAGAACGATGAATTATGACATATATCAGTTATGTATTTTTCTTTTTGTCATAACTTTGTCACAAAACAATTGAGGTATGAAAAAGCTAGTTTATTTTGCAAGTGTCTTATTTCTAATTTCATGTGGTGCTGAACCAAAAGCTCATGATAATGAAAAGCACGAAGCTAAAAAGGAAGTAGAAGTTAAAGAAGAAAAACAAGAGACCTTAGAAGAAAAAGAGGAAGTTGCTGAGGAAGCTGAAAGTACTTTTAGTGGAGATGCTGCATTAGGAGAGACTCTTTTCACAGATAAGGGATGTGTTGCTTGTCATCAAGTTGAAGAAAAGGTAATAGGGCCTAGTTTAAAAGAAATTTCAGCTGGTTATGCAGAGAATGGAGATGCAATTGTATTATTCCTAAAAGAAGAGGGAGAGCCAATTATAGACCCTGATCAATACGAAGTTATGAAGGCTAATTTTGGAGTAACAAAAGAAATGTCAGATGATGAATTAAAAGCTTTAGCAGCTTATATTTTGAAACATTAAGAATAGTTTTATAAACATATTAAGAAAAGGGCTTTTAAAGCCCTTTTTTTGTTGATAACTATTACTTATGATGCTGCTTGTAAGACTCAATTTTACATTGAATTTAGTATCTTTGTTAGGTACACATTAAAAGTAAAGTTCATTACAAATATGAGTGAAGAAAATAAGAAAATAGATTATTCAGCTGATAGTATTCAGGCACTTGAAGGAATGGAGCACGTAAGAATGCGTCCTTCCATGTATATTGGAGATGTTGGAGTAAGAGGATTACACCATTTAGTTTATGAGGTAGTTGATAACTCTATTGATGAGGCATTAGCAGGTTATTGTGATACTATATATGTTACAATTCTTGAAGGAGATGGTATTAGAGTAAAAGATAATGGTCGTGGTATACCAGTTGGAATTCATAAGAAAGAAGGCGTTTCTGCACTAGAAGTTGTAATGACAAAAATTGGTGCAGGTGGTAAATTCGATAAAGATTCATACAAAGTATCTGGTGGATTACACGGTGTAGGGGTCTCATGTGTTAATGCTTTATCGGTTAATTTAAGAGCCTCAGTTCACAAAGAAGGACGTATATGGGAACAAGAGTATTCTAGAGGTAAGAAGAAATATGAAGTAAAACAAGTTGGAGATACCGATTGGAAAGGTACAGAGGTAGAATTCTTCCCTGATCCAGAAATTTTTGATTTCTTAGAATATAACTATGAGACTTTAGCTACTAGAATGCGTGAATTGGCGTATTTGAATAAAGGGATTACTATTGAGCTGGTTGATGAAAGGTCAAAAGATGAAGAAGGAAATTTCAAAAAGGAAGTTTTTCATTCAACAAAAGGTCTATCTGAGTTTGTTGAATACCTAGACGGGACAAGAGAGCGCTTGATAGCAAACGTTGTTAGTATGGAAGGAGAGAAAAATGGAATTCCAGTTGAAGTAGCAATGGTTTATAATAGCTCTTATTCTGAAAATATCCATTCATATGTAAACAATATTAATACACATGAAGGAGGTACTCACCTTTCAGGATTTAGAAGAGGTCTAACTCATACACTTAAAAAGTATGCAGAAGAATCTGGATTGTTAGATAAATTGAAGTTTGAAATTGCAGGTGATGATTTTAGAGAAGGATTAACAGCAATAGTTTCTGTTAAGGTAGGAGAGCCTCAATTTGAAGGACAAACGAAAACAAAATTAGGAAATAGAGAAGTAACATCTGCTGTAAGTCAAGCGGTAAGTGAGATGTTGAATAACTACTTGGAAGAAAATCCTAATGATGCAAAAGCAATTGTTCAAAAAGTTATCTTAGCAGCTCAAGCAAGACATGCTGCACGTAAGGCAAGAGAAATGGTACAGCGTAAAAACCCTATGGGGGGAATGGGCTTACCAGGAAAGCTAGCTGATTGTGCTTCTAAAGATGCAGAGATAAGTGAAATATACCTAGTGGAGGGAGATTCTGCAGGTGGTACAGCAAAACAAGGACGTGATAGACATTTCCAAGCCATTATGCCACTTAGAGGGAAAATATTGAATGTTGAAAAGGCTATGCAACATAAGATATTTGATAATGAAGAAATCAAAAATATCTATACTGCTTTAGGAGTTCGTATTGGTACTGAAGAAGATTCTAAGGCATTAAATTTAGAGAAATTAAGATATCACAAAGTTATTATCATGTGTGATGCCGATGTCGATGGAAGTCATATCCAAACCTTAATTTTAACCTTCTTCTTTAGATATATGAAAGAGATGATAGAAAAAGGATATATCTATATCGCTACACCTCCACTATATCAAGTGAAAAAAGGGAAACAGTCAGAATATGCTTGGGATGATGTAGAGAGAGATAGTTTAATTCAAAAACTAAAAGGAGCTGGATCTGATTCTAGTGTTGGTGTTCAACGTTATAAAGGTCTTGGAGAGATGAATGCAGAGCAACTATGGGAAACAACAATGAGCCCAGATAACAGAACATTAAGACAAGTAACTATTGAGTCTGCAACAGAAGCTGATAGAATCTTCTCAATGTTGATGGGAGATGAAGTTCCTCCAAGGAGAGAGTTTATTGAACAAAATGCAAAATATGCTAATATTGATGCATAAATAAAGAAAATTAAAATAATAGCCACTCTTACTTTTAAGAGTGGCTTTTTTATAAATTGAAGAATCAAAGAAAGCACTTGGGAGAAGTTGGGAAAACCTGATCGATAAAATGCAATGAAAGAACAAATAAAATTTAAAATAAAATCATTAGTTGACGAATGTAGTAATGATATTATAAAAATAAGACATCATCTGCACCAATACCCTGAGTTGTCTTTTAAGGAGTATAATACAGCAAAATACATTGCTCAAATTCTTGCAGATTTTGGAATAGAATACCAAACAGGAATAGTAGAAACAGGTATTGTAGGAGAAATTAGGGGAAGGAATCCTAATAAAAAAGTTATTGCCCTTAGAGCAGATATTGATGCTTTACCTATTCAAGAAACATCAGGAGTAGATTTTACTTCAAAGAATGAAGGTGTAATGCATGCTTGTGGACATGATTTCCATACAGCATCCTTGTTAGGAACGTTATATATACTCAATCACTTAAAGGATAGTTTTGAAGGAACAGTAAAGTTTCTTTTTCAACCAGGTGAGGAATTATTGCCTGGTGGAGCTAAATTAATGATAGAAGAAGGGGTGCTAGAAAACCCTAAAGTTCAAAGTATAACAGGTCAACATGTATATCCAGATTTAGAGACAGGTACAATAGGGATTAAGTCAGGAACATATATGGCTTCGGCTGATGAAATATATTTTACTGTAAAAGGAAAGGGAGGACATGGCGCACTTCCTCATCAATCAATTGACCCAATACTGATTACTTCACATATTATTGTTGCTTTACAACAGATTGTTAGTCGAAACTGTAGCCCTTATACTCCTGCAGTGCTTTCTTTTGGTGACATTGAAGGAAAAGGAGCAACGAATATTATACCTAATGAAGTAAAAGTTAAAGGAACATTTAGAACCTTTGATGAAAAGTGGAGAGAAGATGCGCATAAGCTAATGATAAAAATGGCAGAAGGTATTGCAGATTCAATGGGGGCAAAATGTGAATTTGAAGTACGAAAAGGTTACCCAGTTCTTGAAAATGATACTGAGCTAACCAATTTTAATAGACAAGCAGCAATAGAATACCTTGGAAAAGAAAATGTTGTGGATTTAGGTTTGCGTATGACAGCAGAAGATTTCGCATATTACTCTCAAAAAATTCCTGCATGTTTCTACCGTATTGGAACAGCTAATGATAAGAAAAATATAGGGGGAGCTTTGCACAATGGAAACCTAACAGTAGATGATGAAGCATTGGAAATCGCAACAGGTCTAATGGCTTATATGGCAATTCGACAACTAGACGATAATTAAGAAGATAAGCTTTGTCATAAAGCGATAAAAATATTAATTTTGAACAACTAAAACTATATATAATATGAGTACAGATAGATACGAAGCACATGATTACTATTTAATGGATGATTTATTATCAGATGAGCATAAATTAATTAGAGATTCAGCTCGTGCATGGGTTAAAAAAGAAGTAAGCCCAATTATCGAAGATTACTACGAAAGAGCAGATTTTCCTAAACAAATTATCCCAGGATTAGGAGAGATAGGAGGTTTTGGACCGTATATTCCAACAGAATACGGAGGAGCTGGATTAGATCAAATATCTTATGGTTTAATTATGCAAGAATTAGAAAGGTGTGATTCTGGTTTAAGATCTACATCTTCTGTACAAAGTTCTTTAGTAATGTATCCAATTTGGAAGTTTGGTTCTGAAGAGCAAAAACAAAAATATTTACCAAAATTAGCAACAGGAGAATTTATTGGGTGTTTTGGTTTAACTGAACCAGATCACGGATCAAACCCTGGAGGAATGTTGACGACAATAAAGGATATGGGAGACCATTATTTATTGAATGGAGCTAAAATGTGGATATCCAATGCCCCTTTTGCTGATCTTGCTGTTGTATGGGCAAAAAATGAAGAAGGGAGAATTAAAGGTATGGTTGTAGAGAGAGGAATGGAAGGGTTTGAAACTCCTGAAATGCACGGGAAACTTTCTTTAAGAGCTTCAGCTACAGGAGAATTAATTTTTAATAATGTTAAAGTTCCTAAAGAAAACATTCTACCAAACAAAGATGGATTAGGTGCTCCTCTACAATGTTTAGATAGCGCGAGATATGGAATAGCTTGGGGAGCTATTGGTTCTGCTTTAGATTGTTATGATTCAGCTTTAAGATATGCTAAAGAACGTATTCAGTTTGATAAGCCTATTGCTAGCTTTCAATTAATCCAAAAGAAGTTGGCTGAAATGATTACAGAAATCACAAAAGCTCAATTGCTAACATTTAGATTAGGGCAACTCAGAAATGATGGTAAAGCTACATCAGCTCAAATATCTATGGCAAAAAGAAATAATGTTGATATGGCATTAAAAATAGCTAGAGAAGCACGCCAGATACATGGAGCAATGGGAATTACAAATGAGTATTCAATTATGCGTCATATGGCAAATCTAGAATCAGTAGTTACCTATGAAGGGACACATGATATTCATCTATTAATTACTGGAATGGATATTACTGGAATACCTGCATTTAAATAAAACTAAGCCAATATAAAGGTATAAAAAAGGGGAATGAATATTATTCATTCCCCTTTTTAACTTAATAGATTAAGTTATTATTTTAATTCACAACTAACTGATGCAGATGCTCCACCTCCTGATGCAGATGCACTACCTTCGCATTCAGCTTTAGCATCACTTTTAGTCATTTTTTCTTCAGATGTACTTGATGTTGTTGTCGTTACTCCATTTGTTGTAGTTGTACACTCACAAGTATGATATTTTTTACATGAAGTTGCCCCTAATAATGCAACAGCTCCTAAAGCAATAAATAAATTTTTCATAATAATTTTTTTAATTTTTAGCGAATATAGATTAAAATCTCGTTTATTAGAATTAAAAAATATTTTTTGTGCTTATTTATTGAGAAAATATAATGCAAAAATAATAACCTATTGGAACTTATAACAAGAAAAGACGCAGTGTAAGCACTGTGTCTTTTAGTTTTCGATGTAAATGAAAATTATTTCAATTCGCATAGAGTTTTACGAGTAACATCAACTAAAGTAACATAAGTTTTTACATAAGATGATTACCATATTTGTATTTATAAGTATATTTATCAACAGAACTAAGTGCCAAGTTTTTTACACATATTATTCATATTATTTGCTTCAATAGGTCTAGCTATAGGGCAACAATACAGTTTTATTAACTATTCTGTAGAAGATGGCTTGGCACAAACACAAGTCTTTGACTTAGAGTCAGATAGTGATGGGTATATTTGGGTTGGAACTGCTGGGGGGGTAAGTCGCTTCGATGGTGAAAGTTTTGTAAATTTTTCTACAGAAAATGGATTAATTGATAATACCGTAAAAAAAATAGTAGTTTACGGAGAAAATGTCTGGATCGCATCTCAATATGGAGTTACTAGCGTAATGAATAAAAAAGTAATTTCATGGGATCTAATTTCTATAGCGAAAGGAAGAGGGATTTCGAGTATAACATTCGACAAAAGAAATAATTTATGGTTAGCAATTAAAGGTAAAGGGGTTTATAAAATACCTGTTGTAGAAAATCAACTCAACCTTGACGAGATAGTTAATTATTCTTTGGATGAGAAAAACTTAGTAAAAACACTTTACTGTGATAACCAAGGTATTGTTTGGGCTGGAGGAACAAATATTTTAGGCTTTTTTGAAGATGATATATGGAATTCTGACTCTACACAAAACTATAATTACAGCATAACAGGTTTTAATCAAGCAAAAGAAGGTGAAATTATTTATTCAACACAAAAGAAAGGGCTTTATGCAATTGATAATCATAAAATAGAACAAATCCCTAACAGTGAAAATTTTGGAACAATTAATCACATATACTTAGACACTCAAGGTAGATTATGGATAAGTACAAACTCTGGAGCATTTTTGTTAGAGGAGGATGAAGTCAAACACTTTACAATTAAGAATGGACTTATTAATAATCGAGTGAAAGATATCGTTGAGGATCGAGAAGGGAATGTTTGGTTAGGAACTGATGGGGGAGGAATCATGCGATTTACTAGCGATGAACTTGTCAGTTTTTCAAAACTGGATGGATTAAGTAGTGACTATGTACTCTCAATTTCTGAAGGCTTTCAAAACAATATCTATTTCTCTACTTATGGAGGAGGAATTAATAAATTCAATGGAAATCAAGTAGAAATTATTAATGAGAAGGATGGTATTGGTGATAATACGATTTGGACGTCAATGGTCTATATTGATTCTTCTTTTTGGTTTGGAACAGCTAATGGACTTTCGGTCTTAAAAGATAATAAACTTACAACATTTAAAAATGTAGACTGGCTACCTTCTAATAAAATCTTATTCCTTAAAAAAGATGCTTTAAATACTATTTGGATAGGGACATCTAAAGGACTTACAAAAGTTGGGAAGGGGGAAGTTTACCAAGTGTTTAAGTACAAAGAAAATTTTCCAGCAAAAAATGTTAGGACAATTGAAAATTCATTATCTAATACGATTTGGGTTGGAACTTCTTCAGGCATTTTTGAGGTTGTTAACGATTCTATAAAGGAGGTTCAGTTGAATAGCGAATTGCAAAATAAAATTGTATATACCTTAAAAAAAGTAACGAAAGATTTAATGTTGATTGGAACAGGAAATGGATTGTATGCTTATTATAAAAATAAATTAAGACGTATAGAATTACATGAATCCTTTAGTGCTAATAATATCAATTTCATTGGACTTGAAAATGAAAACTATGTATGGGTAGGAACAAACTATGGAATTTTTGAACTTCACGTTAAAGATCTTTTGAATGAAGATAATAATGCTATTCATCACTATTCTACAACAAATGGCTTGCCAAGTATAGAAACAAACCTTAATGCATTTTATCGAGATTCTCAAGGTTATTTATGGATGGGAACGAGTAAAGGAGTTGTGAGGTATAAGAGGAAACATGAAGTACGTAAAAAAGTACTTCCTACTATAAAAATAGATAAAGTTCAATTGTTTTTAAAAGATACTGACTGGAGAAAGTATGCAAAAACAATTAATGAAAGTACCAATTTACCAGTGAACTTATCTGTTGGATATAAAAAGAATTACTTTACTTTTTTCTATAAAGGAATTTCGATAAAACAAAACAGGGAACTTAAGTATAGTGTTATTCTTGAAGGTTTTGATTCTGAGTGGTCGCCTATGTTCTCACAAAGTTCAATTACTTATACCAATTTACCGTATGGAAATTTTACATTTAAAGTAAAAGCAACAAATGATGGACATAACTGGAGTGTACCAGCAACCTTTTCTTTTATAATTAAAAAACCGTTTTTCTTTACCTGGTGGTTCTTTACTTTACTATTTTTTATTGCATTATTAATTATTTTCGCCATTTGGAAATGGCAACAACGTGTATCAAAAAGAAAGGCTTTGACTCAAAAGTTATATTATAAGTCCAAGTTGTTGGCTCTTGAACAACAGACACTTAATGCAAGTATGAATCGACATTTTATATTTAATTCATTAAACTCAATACAATACTATATCAATACCAAAGATAGGATTTCTGCAAATAAATATTTGACCAATTTTGCAAAGCTAATACGTAAGAACTTAGATAGCTCTGTTTCTGGAAATAATCTAGTTTCGCTTTCAGATGAATTGGAAAGGTTAGAGCTATATCTTTCTTTAGAAAATATGCGCTTTCAAAGTAAGTTTAGTTATGAAATTAATGTAAGCCCAAATATTGATTCTGAGAGTATTCAAGTTCCTCCGATGTTTTTGCAACCTTATGTAGAAAATAGTATTTGGCATGGAATTCTACCTTTAAAGCGAAAAGGAAGAATACAGGTTAACTTGTCTATGAAAGAGAATAAAGATATTTTTATCGTTATTGAGGACAATGGACTTGGGATAGATAAGAGTTTAGAAAATAAAAATAAAGATGGCCATGCTTCCAAAGGAATGTTAATCACAACAGGAAGATTAGATATTTTGAAAAAAACGACTAATCAAGAGTTTACGATTAAGGGACCATATCAAATTGAAAATGAGGATAAGGAAATACTAGGGACTAGGGTCGAAATCACAATTAAATATAGAAAAATGTAACTTTTTTCTAATTTAAACGTTAATAATTTTGAATTGTCAATAAAAATGACTTAATTTTGTAGACAAGTGAAGTTAATTATAAAAATATCAATATTCTTTTTGTTTGTCCTAGCATTTGCTAGCTGTGCAAAATACCCACCATTGGAAAAGAACGATGTGGTTAGTACAGTTGCTAATAAATCAGTTGATTCTGGGATAGTTGTTTCGGAGGATGAACTTATAACTGATCCTGAAAACGAAGATGATATCGAGGTGAAAGAGGTAATCACTGATCCTGAGAATGAGGATGATATTGAGGAAATAAACTAGAGAGATATATAGACATCAAATACTATTCAAAGCGACTTTTTAGTCGCTTTTTTTGTGATGACAAAAAAGAAATTATTAATATTAGCTTTATTAACAATAGTAGGCTTTACAGCCATAGCTTACATCATTCACTACCTGACAAAAGAGGTAGCCTTTACCCAAATTTTTTATTCCGAAATTGATTTTTTACCCCAAGTTGGTATTGGGAGTGTTTTTGGTATATGGGCAGCTATAATTGGGTGGAAGTTAATGCTAACCCCAATATTAAGAAATGAGCTATTAAAATACACAGGCCTATTTGGCAAGGAAAGCCTCAATTTTTTTACAATTACTTTTATTAGCCTTTCTGCAGGAATTGGTGAAGAAATCTTTTTCAGAGGTATTCTGCAAGAGTATTTAGGTGTTGTGATTACCGCAATTGTCTTTGTTGCAATTCATGGTTATCTAAACCCTAAAAATTGGAGAATTTCTATCTACGGAGTGTATATGACTCTAATAATGATTATAGTTGGTCTAATGGCTGAGAAAATAGGTTTAATAACAGCCATTTCAGCTCATGCGCTAATTGATTTTGTTTTGTTATACCTGACAAAATCCAAACATTTAGAAAGTTTATAAACCTTCTTGATGAGCAGCTTTCTTCCTGTTTTCCAAAACTTCTTCCTTTGTCAATGTTTTAATATAAACACTAGCAAGGTCATAATGTTCCATTGGATTGTACTTAAAGTTTCTAATTTCGGATTTCCTTAAGTAATAATCTTCATTATACCATAATGGCATTAATGGAGCATCTTCGATTAGTATTTTTTCCGCTTCAACGAAATAATCATAACTTTCTTTTTTTGTTTTGGCTATTGTGCCCATGTAAAATAAAGAGTCAAAAACAGGGTTTACATAACGCATTGTATTCGGATGCGATGGCTCTTCTAAACTTTTAGGAACATTCTTTCCATAACAAAGCATTAAGAATGACTCTGGAGAGGGAAAATCAGCTACCCATCCAGATCTAAACATCTCAGCTTTAGCATATTTTGAGTGTTCAATTTTGTCCTTAAATGAAACCTGATCCAATTCAATGTTAATTCCTAATGTATTCCTAACTTGATTAATAATCTCGTTTGCAACTAGGCGATGCATACCACCATCATTATTAACTTCAAGCCTTGTGTAAGGGAAGTTCTTACCATTAGGATACCCAGCTTCAGCTAAAAGCTTTTTAGCCCTTTCAGGATTATAAGTATAACCCTCCAAAATATTGTAGTTGTAACTACTGAATGTTGGAATTCTAGGCGTAATACCATGTTTAGCAACATTTCCTTGACCTTTCAAAATATTGGTTGATATTTTATCTTTGTTGATAGCATAACAAAATGCTTGACGTACTTTTTTATTATCAAAAGGTGGTCTAGTTAAATTAAACTCATAATAATTTACCCCCATCTCAGGTTTACGATCCAGAATTGTTTTAGGTGGAATTTGGTTAAAGTTTGCAATATCATCCGAGATTACAGAGGCAATTTTTGAGGCAGGTAATCCATGTATAATAGATAAGTTCCCCTTTCTAAAAAGCTCTAATTCCTTAATTTTTGATGATTCAAAATGAAAATGAACTGAATCTAAGTAAGGTAACTGATTCCCCTCTTCATCCATTAAGTAGAAATTTGGATTAAAAGTTAAGTAAATGTCCTTCTGTTCATTTACAGGCTCATTATATACAAAAGCACCCGTTCCAACTTTCATTGCTTTCCCATATGATTCAAAAGCTTCTTTTGCTATTACAGAAGTTGAGACATGTGCCAAACCATAAATAAATGAATTGTTAGGAGCCGTAAGTGTAATTTTTATAGTTGAGTCATTTATGATTTTAAGCCCAGATATATTATTTGCTTTCCCTTCATAAAATTCAGTAGCTCCTTTTAATTTATCTTTAAATAATGCATTAAAATTTAATGAAAACTCAGGCTGAGAAAGTAATTCAAATGAGTATTTTACATCTTGTGCAGTTACTTTTCTTCCTTTACCATCTTTGAAGCATTTATCATCATGGAAAAATACATTCTGCCTTAAATCAAAAGTATATTCTAATTGCGACTCGCTAATTTCCCAATCTTTAGCTATGGCAGGAAGAACAGATAAATCATTACCATCAAAGCGAACTAAACCACTATGAATTTGAGAAACAATTTTAGTGGAAGTCGCATCAATTACTTCTGCGGGGAATAAAGAAGCGTTTTTTTCTGACTCTGCTAAATGCAAACAACCACCATACTTAATTTTAGAACCCTTCGCTTCCCTAGATTTTTTGTCTAAAGAAATATCTTTCACCTCCTCTTCACCTCCACAATTTGTCAAGGCAAAAATCGTTAGAAATATATAAACAAAACCTCTCATAAAAAGATCGTTCTAAAATTTAGTGTCTAACTACAAGAATACGGACAAATTTTGACATTACAAAGTCTGAAATATACTTCTTAAATCAACTTTATTCACTTTTATTCTTTTTTTTCAAAAATGTAATTCAAATTGAGTTAATAAGGGTGGTAATTCTCTTCTGTTTTAAGCAAGGCTTTTCTACCTGTTTTCATCCACTCTGGAGCTTCTTTTTCCTGTAAATAATAATCAAAGAAAGCTTTCATTCGAATACTTAAGTCAACTTTATTAGCTCTTCTTTTTAGGTTGTGAGCATCATCATTATAATTGAGCATCCATACAGGCTTTTGTAAACGTCTTAAACCATTGAAAAGCTCAATTCCTTGATACCATGGTACAGCTCCGTCACCGTCATTATGCATAATTAAAAGCGGGGTACTAACCTTTGGTAAATGAAATAAAGGAGAGTTTTTAATGTATAAATCAGGAGCTTCCCAAATCGTTTGTCCAATCCTACTTTGTCCCATTTCATATTGAAAAGCACGGTTTAAACCACTAGCCCAACGAATTCCCCCATAAGCACTAAACATATTACTAACAGGAGCGCCTGCCATGGCACATTTATAACGATTGGTCATAGTAATGAGTTGTGCAGTTTGGTAACCACCCCAACTTTGACCTTGTAAACCTATTCTCTGGTCATCAATGTATGAATGCTTTTTGACTAGTGCTTCAGTTCCGCTAACAATACAATCATACGCACCTTGAGCAGGTTCTCCAATTTCATATACCACATCAGGAATAAAAATCAAATAATCATTGCTTACATATTCAGTAGGGTATACAATAGAAGCTGTAGGTCTAGGGGCATAGTAGCGATGTAGGTTGTGACTATTCCTTTCGTAGAAATAAACAATCATTGGATAAGACTGAGTACTGTCAAAACCTTCAGGCTTGTACAATAAACCAGATAAGGAATCTGAATTGTGATAACTTTTCCAAGAAACAAGCTCTACTGTTCCCCATTTATAATCCTTTTGTTGGGGGTTAACATCAGAAATCTTTGTGAAATGATTAAAACTTAAGTTTGTTAAAGTAAGATCTGGGTAACTTGTAAATGATGAAGCTCTCATTATAACCTGTTCATTTAACTTGGCTTTTTCTAAAAAGATAATCCTTTTATCATGGTTAAAAAGTTGGTGAATCTCTCCTTGTTTTAATTGGGACACACCTTCTTTTTTTGTCTTTTCATTATAAGTTCTAAAATAAATTGGGTGAGCTAAATCAATAAAACGTTCTTCTTCCTTATTTGTTTTCCAATAACGATATACAGTTTGTCTCTCTCGGCCATAGGTTAAACGTTTGGTAACTAAATTATCGATCGAGATTAACCAATAATCATATTGGCCTTTAATGAGAACAAACTTTTCGTCTTTAGTCCAGTGAACGGCCCCAGATGAACCAGCAGATCCAGGAACATCGTGGTATTGATTATGAAAGTATTTTTCACGTGTTATTTTTTTAGTGGTTTTATCTGTTATTGATTGGTAATACCAAGCAGAATCTTGTTGAGAATAATAGGTGATAGCTTTTCCAGAAGGAGATAATTTTACTTGATCATTTTGGTGGATTAACAAGCGTTCTTTATCTCCAGTTTCAACAGCTATTCTGTAATAATCGTAATACCAACCATCCCAAGTCATTTCTTTAAGATAAGGTGTTTGAGAGCTAGCTAATAAATATTGCTCGTTGTGGAACTTTGATTGTTGGTTTATTTTTAATGTACTATCCGTTATTCTAATAGTCTTTTTGGTTGTAGTATGAAAAACAAATAAATCAGCTTTTTTTTGATCTTTTTTTAGATGAATGAGTTGTTGCGACTGAAGTCGATTATCTGTCCAACTCCATAAGTCTAAATGGTATTTTTCGTAGGGAGCAATCGTATCTTTTTGCTTTACTTTTGGTCTTTTTCCTACTTTAAAATAAAGATAATTTCCATTTTCTGAAAAATAGGGAGAATAATGTTCGCTAATAGATTGATTGTTGGATAGCCAATCTGTTTGCATTGCTGCTATAGCAGTCGTTTTATTAAGCTCAATATTCCAATAGTAAAGTTCATAAGCTTTTTCAGTAGTAGTATCAGCGGAAAATAAATAACAGAGCTGAGCTGCATCTTTTGAGCTAACCAACTTCTTTATTGTTCCTTTCTGACGACTGATTAGTTTTTCGGAAAAATTAGTCGTGTTGAATTGATAGATGTATGTAGAGTCTATAGTATCATTAAAACAACACTTTTTAGTCCAAAAGAAAGTGTCGCCATTATCATTAATGGTGTATGAATCAATGTTGGAGATGTGCTTTTGAACTCCTGTTAATGGGTTATAGATTGTAAGAGTATGCCCCATTTCTTTAGGCCCCTTTTTCCGTCTTTTCTTCTTTCTTTTTTTGGTGTGAATAAAGCTTTTTGTACGCAAAATCCCAATCCAATTTCCATTAACTTCTTTAGCTGTTTTATAAGACTGAACTTTTGAGAAGTAAATCAGAGAGTCTTTTTGAGGAAGATAGATACCTAAAGTATCTTTTGGCCATTTTTTTTTAGGAGTTTTTTTTATTTTCAAAGATCGAATAGAGTCATAATAGTTTTGAATATTGAAGGCAATCCACTTTTCGTTGGCTGCAACTTTTGCTTTAGTCCCTCTTTCGATAATTCTTTTGATATTGGAGGTTGTATTTTCTATAATTAACTGTTGATCTCCCTTTTGTGGTGTAGGAACATAAGAAATAATAGCCCCAGTACTTGAAATTTGTGGAGCTTCGATATGTTTCCATTTGGCGTAAGCATCAGGGGTGATAACTTGTTTTTTTGTTTGTGATAAAAATGAACTAGACAAGAAAAATCCCCAAAGAATCAAAACAATATTTTTCATAACGCTTAAAGGTAATGAAAAATAAGATTAGAGTATGATTTTAGGAGTAGTAGTTAAGGTAATATCTCTAAAAGGGGAGAATCATTTCTCTTCTTAGTGAACATTGAAAGCTAAGTGACCGTTTAACTCCTAAAACAAGAGTTTAGCAGCAATATTGAAGCTTCTTCCCATAGCACTGATTCCAGAACTAAAAGTTTTATAATGAATGTCCATGATATTTTGAATTCCACCTTGTACCGAAAATTTTGGGGTAAATTGATAACTACCTCTTAGGTTTAAAGTATACCAGCTTGGTGTACCATCAACTGTAGCTTCATCATCGTTATCATTCCCATTTTGGTCGTAATCAGCTATTCTTTTCCAGCCATTGTAAATACTATAAATTTCCAAATCCCATTTAGGTAACTCTACAATTAAATTGGTTTTACCAAAGAGAGGGGGAATATGCCCAAGAGGTTCATCTGCAGACGTTATTTTACCCACAGTGTAATTGATTGTAGAGTTAAGTTTGATGAAACGATTAAAAGAGAAGTTAATCCCACCAGAAACACCATAGATAATTCCCTCATCATAATTCTGATTAGCTTGAATTTTTCGCATTTCCCCTTCATATAGAATCGAATCATTACCGTTTAAACTATAATCGGCTCGAACAATTATATTGTCCAAAAGGGTATAGAACCCAGTCGCGCTAATTGTAGCAAAATGCAAACGAGAAGTAGAACTGTCCACCTCAATATAATTTCGTGAAAAAGATTTTGAAATGCCAAGCTCTCCAGTATATGCAAATTCGGGTTCAATTGTATTATTGGGAATTACAACATAGTCATCTTTTTCGAAGACTTTTCCAAAGTCATCAATATTAGGGGTTCTGAATCCAGTACTAAAATTAGCATTAATATTCCAAGATAAAGTGGGAGTGTATACCATTCCCAAGCTACTAGAAAAAGCTTGGGTATTTGCCGTTATCTGATTAAATGGTAATTGAATAAAACTAGTGTCTTTAAAATTAGCTTCTAAAGAGGTTACGGTTAACCTATTCCCAAATTTCCAGAGAAACTTATCATAACTTTGGGTAAGGTTGGCATATATTGCTCCTGTACTCATTTTACTTCCATTATCAGGGTAGCGGGTACTTTCTGTATTTTCAGCTAGTGTAAGAATGTTGATCCCAGTAGCAGTAGATATCACATTATTATGTGTAAATTCTGTACCGTAAAACAACTTGGTGTTTTTAAAAATTTCTTTAGAAAAGTCAAAGTTTAAAGCGCCAACTTTTACATTTTCAACTCGAGATATTCTGGTTAGATTATTGAAACGTCTTGTAATTCGACTCTCTTCTATGTCTTGGAATGAAGCAATAAGAGAAGCATTGTCAAACCAGGTATTTTTTTTGTCTATTGTAGTTGTTAACGCAGACAAAAAACGTTTTTGTGGGCCATAATACCATTCTGCAAACTTAAAATCTCCATTAGTATATTTTGTAAGTTGGTCATATCGTTGGATATCGGAAGAGGTTGAATATTGGGTATTTAATGTAAACCTGAGGTGTTTTTTGGGAGCATAAACAACTTTTTGAAGGATATCAAGTTGATTGTAGTGAGTATTGAGCTGTGTATTAGTATCGGTATTTATTAGCATACTATCAATACCATTATTATAGTTTCTTTTGTGATAGACAATTCCCCAGTCGTCATAACCGTGTAAACGTTGTTTACCCATTTTGATATCACCAAATTGGCTATATGAGATAGAAGATAAACTCCCCCATTTATTTTTACTTAATGTAAAATCTGCATGCGTAGTAAAGCTATTGTTTCCTGAAGTGTAGCTAGACGCTAATGCCCCATTAAATTGAAAAGCAGAATCCAACTGATTAAATGGATTCTTAGTATAATAGTGAATCACACCACCAAGTGCATCGCTACCATAGTTAACAGAACCCGGACCATACGAGATATCTACTTGTTCTAAGATATTGTTGTCTAAAGTGATACTATTTTGAAGATGACCTCCTCTATAAATAGCATTGTTCATTCGTACTCCATCAATTACGAGTAATACTTTGTTAGCCTCCATTCCTCTAATAATCGGACTACCTCCACCTGATTGACTCTTTTGAACTTGTACCCCAGATGCCTGCTCTAAAACTTCAGCTGATGTTTGCAACCCAATTCTGTGCAGCTTCTCATTATTTAGAATGTCGATTTTTACAGGTCTACGTTCTTGTTTTAGTTTTTTATTTCTAACAGTAATCACTGTTTCAGCACCATCTAAATAAATACTTTGGTAGTGCATTAAGATTCTACCATTTAAATGCGCTTTGATTTGTTTTACAGGAATAGAGAGTGGTAAATAACTACTATGAAAGAAGTATAATGTATCGTTGTCATCAAACGTTTTGATATCAAAACCTCCTTTTTCATTTGAAAACACATGATCTTTTGTTAAAATAGAAATAACTTCAACGCCTTCAATTGTTTCTAAGTACTCATTATAGATTTTGACTTGTTGAGTCCAACCCAAGAGTGCAGAAAATATTAATATTAAAAATGCAAAGTATTTCATAAGTAGGTTAATTGAAAACAGTCTCTAGAATTTTAAAAGACTGAATACTACCTTTTTTAATTTCTGTTTGAGTTTCTATATAATTTACCAAGTCAGACAACAATTGTTTTTTAGTTTTTTTGTCAATATGTATGTTGTTTAACTCATCAAATTTCGTGCCTGATATTTGTTTAAAAGCTCTTGAAGTTGCTAATGAAAAATAGCTGTTATCTGGTTGGTTATTGTATTCAAACAAGCCTTTATTAATATTTAATAAATCAATGCTTTTATTGTATCCATAATTAGGGAAAATTCCCAAGAGGTTTATCAATTGTATAATGAAATAATGATGGAATATTGGAATAAAATCAGCATGGTCATAATAATCAATTAAGGATGAAATGACTTCATACTTCTCTTCACTAGGGGCAGTTTCTTTAAGTGTTTTATTCAAAACTTCTGTTAGAAACAAAGCAACAGTACCTTTACGAATGTCACTTGTTAAGCTGTAACTAGGTTGAGATAACTTTACTTGATTTCCAAAGTTAAGGTCTTTTTCAGGTTTGAAATTAGAGATTAATTCCAAAAAATGAAAGGGTTGTAATAGCGCTAGTCCACCTTTTTTTCGTTTAATTCCTTTAACGATAAATGAGGTCGTACCATGCTGGAGTGTATACAACTTGAGAATAACACTTGAGTCTCCATAATTAATATGATTTAAGTATAACCCTGTGATTGTTTGTTGCATAAACTAGCGAAAAAAAAGGAAGCTATCACAATAGCTTCCCATATTTTTAATTTGTATTTCGATTTGAACTTACTCTACAACTGTAGGAAACTCTAATGAGAAGTTTGTCAATTCAGCAAATTCATTAATTCTATCAGCAATTTCTTCCATTGTTAGGTCTTTTAAACGCTCGATTCCAAATTTTTCAACAGTAAATGAAGCCATAGCAGAACCCATAATGATTGCATTTTTCATGTTGTCCCATGATAAATCTCCAGTAGCAGCTAGATGTCCAATGAAACCTCCTGCGAAAGTATCTCCAGCTCCTGTTGGGTCAAATACTTCCTCTAGTGGTAATGCTGGTGCATAGAATACTTTATCTTTTTCAAATAATAATGCTCCGTGCTCTCCTTTTTTGATGATTAGGGTTCTTGGTCCCATATCTAAAATTTTTCTAGCAGCTTTTCTTAAAGAATATTCTCCAGAAAGTAAACGAGCTTCTTCATCATTAATTGTTAATACATCTACTTCTTTGATTACCTTCTTTAAATCAGGCATAGCAACTTCCATCCAGAAGTTCATAGTATCTAAAACAATTAACTTAGGTCTTACAGCAAGTCTTTCAATTACTTTTAATTGAAGAGAAGGAGTAAGGTTTCCAAGCATTAAATATTCACAGTCTTGGTAACTTTCAGGTATAACTGGATCGAAAGTTTCTAAAACATTTAATTGCGTATCAATAGTATCTCTACTATTCATATCATTGTGATACTTTCCTGACCAGAAAAATGTTTTTTCTCCTTGTTTAATTTGTAAACCTTCAGTAATGATGTCTTTCTCACCAAACATATCTAAAGTGTCTTGTGGGAAATCTTCTCCAACAACAGATACAATTTTAGCTTGTTTTGTAAAATATGAAGCGGCTAAACTAATATATGTACAAGCCCCACCAATTATTTTATCAGTTTTACCAAAAGGTGTTTCTATTGCATCAAATGCTACTGTTCCTACGTTTACTAAACTCATTTTAATATTCTGTTTTTATGAAATAAATTTTATTTTTTTGCAAAGGTATTGTTTTCTTACAAACAATCACTATATTTGCGTCCGAATTATTAACACGCTTCTTTAGCTCAGCTGGTTAGAGCACCTGACTGTTAATCAGGGGGTCCAAGGTTCAAGTCCTTGAAGGAGCGCAAAAATTAAAAGCAATCAGAAATGATTGCTTTTTTTTTACAAAAATTTTGTGGTTCTTAAAAAATATTTTATATTTGCAACCGCAAAACAAAAATGCTTCTTTAGCTCAGCTGGTTAGAGCACCTGACTGTTAATCAGGGGGTCCAAGGTTCAAGTCCTTGAAGGAGCGCAAAAATTAAAGCAATCAGAAATGATTGCTTTTTTTTTGTCGTATATTTTGATATATTCGTAATACTTAGTAACCTTTCTAAAGTGTCTGAATATGAAGAAATTACTTTTTACCACAATAGCAATTGTACTTGTTTCTCTATTATATGAATCATGTAAGAAAGAGCTTCCACCTGAAGAAGTTCAAGAAGAAGTGTCTGAAGATATTGACCCAAATGAAGTAAGAATTAACCCTAAAGCCATTATAGTATCTGAGGTTGCTAACAACAACCTTGTAAGCATTTCTGAAGGAGAAATAAAATTTACAGCCAATCAAAGTTCTGAAGAGTTAGAGGCTGTTGAGGTGGGATCTTTTTTGGTGTCAGGGATACATAATAATGCTCCTGTAGGATATTTGAGAAAAGTTGTAGGAGTTCAAAAGTCAAATGATTATACATTTATTACTGAGGATGCTAGTTTGACAGATGTTGTGGATCAGGGTTTTTTAGAAGGGGAGTATACATATTCAGATAATTTTTCGAATCATGTTTCGTTCGCCCTAAACGAAGTGCTCTATGATGCTGATAATAATAATTCTACTACAAATGATCAAGTGAAATTAATTGGTTCGCTCGATTTAATCCCAACCCTGTATCTAGAGGCCGATTGGAGGTTTCCTAACAACTTAGATAGGATAAAGGTGGGGTATAACATGGAGAAAATCACCAATTTGCAGCTTATTGGTCAGTCAACATTGCCAAATAATTATAATGTTGAAAAATTAATTTTAGAGAAACCTTTGCCTCCAATTCAGTTTTTGATTGGAAATCTACCTGTAGTTGTCACAAGTAACGTTACTCTGAAAGCTGGGATCAATGCTAACGGTTCAGTTAGTTTTAATGTTGATTACAATGAAAACTCACAAGTCTCCTCATATATAGAAAAACCTAAAGGGGTAGGGCTTAATGATTTTGGGAATTGGATAAGCTCTACTAGTAAAACACAAACGTCTAATATTGATGAAAATAGTTTGATTAATTATCATTTAAACTTTAATGGAGAGTTACCGTATGTGAAAGCAGATTTAAATTTTTATTTATACAATTCTTCTAATGCCAAAACCAGTTTAGGAGCTACTGCAAGTTTAGAGGTAGATGCATATTGTAATTCGAGCTCTAATTGTGATTTTGATATAGATTTAAAATTAAAAGGGTGTTTTGATGTAGATTTGGAAGTAATGAATTTTACATTAATCAACAATACTTTCTGTCCTTATGTTAGCTCTTTTGATCTTTATGAAACAGCTCCATCAGGAGGAAGTGCTTCAGGGTGCACTGATCCAGATTCTCCAGATTATAGTTTTTCTGCAACTACTGATGATGGTTCTTGTAGATATGCGTATTTGAATAGGGTAGATATTATTGATTATAACCCGCAAAATGACGGTTCTAATTGGGATGCTGGAACTGGAGCAACAGTGAATCCAGATATTATTGCTCGCATTAAAAAAACATCGGGAACGGATTGGTTGGTAGAGTCTACAGTTATTAGCAATTGTACTTCAGCTTCTTTACCGTTTACTTATAATGTTCAACCTATAAAATTGACAGATGAAAGCTGGACAATAGAGTTCTTGGATGAAGATTTATACTTTGATGATCAAATGGGAATCACAACTTTTAACCCTGTTGATATTATTAGGGTTAATAATGTTAGCTATATTGATGTGAGTACTGGAGGAAATACAGTACGCCTTTATTTTACACTGCAATAGGTATTAGAAGTAACCATTTAAATCGATGGTTTTGTGCTTGTTTGCTAAGAGGTTGTTTATTGTTTCGGTTTTGTGTTCTAGGTCCTTGATGTTGGGGTTTATGTTTTTAATCTCTTTTATGAGAAGAGAGAGGTTTTGCAATATGTCTTGAGGATATTTTTCAATACTTGATTTAAACAAATCTTTGTCAGTATTGATGAGTTTTTTTAGATCGTCATCTAAATTGTCTGCAATTTCTTTTCTTGTTTCAATGGTGTTGTACTTTAACTTTAAAAGATTTGCTACCGTATTGGCCAAAACTTTTCCTAATTGCTCGTATTGTTTTTTTAGATAGTCCCTGCTTTGCATTTGTTGATGATCTTTTAATCGTTAGGTCATAACTTAATTAACGTTAAATCGTTTACAAAATATAACTTTTTTAGAATCTTTAACGTTGGTATAAATTATATTTAAAGTTAATTACGCAATTGATACTAATTTAACAATTCTTATTTGCTATAAAACGTCAGCATGTCAAGACAAAATTTGAAAAATTTAAAACCTAAAGCAAAAAACAAAAAGGTGTCCAAAAAGAAGGGGGCGAATAATGAGTTGACACGCAAGTCAAAGACTAAAATTTTGCTCTATACTTGGCTAGGGGTGCTTTCACCTTTGTTCATAATTGTTTTGATGTTGGTAACTACTTTTGAGTCAGATTTACCATCTATTGAAGCCTTAGAAAATCCACGTAGTGATGAATCAACAAATATTTATGATGCCAATGGGAAAATTCTAGGGACGATATTTGCAATGCATACCAATCGAACAAAAGTGAGTTATCAGGAGCTTCCTAAAGATTTAATTAATGCTTTAGTTTCAACTGAAGATAAACGTTTTGAAGCGCATTCTGGAGTAGATGGAAGAGGCTTGACTAGAGCTATCCTAGGGGCTATGACAGGTAGAAATAGAGGTGGAGCAAGTACGATTACACAACAATTGGCAAAAATGATGTTTCATGATCCTGCTAGGTCATCATTTAAAAGAATCAGACAAAAGTTTGCTGAATGGATTATTGCCAGTCGTTTAGAAACACGCTATACCAAAAATGAAATCATAGCGATGTATCTCAATGAGTTTGACTTTTTAAATAATGCAGTAGGAATACACTCTGCGGCACGAATTTATTTTGGAAAAGAACCCAAAGATTTGAAAATAGAGGAGTGTGCTGTGCTGGTTGGAATGGCAAAAAGCCCAGTAATTTATAACCCAAAGTCAAAACCAGAGAAAGCATTAAAAAGGCGTGAGGTAGTTTTAAAATTAATGATGGGAGAGGGGCATATTACGGAAACAGAATACGATTCTCTAAGAGTATTACCTATTGGTTTAAATTTTCAAAAAGAGACTTATAATTCTGGTGTTGCACCATATTTAAGAGCTTATATCAAAAAAGAGGTTAAACAAATTATTAAAGAAAATGAGTTGTTAAATGAATATGGAAAGCCTTTCGATGTAGAGCGAGATGGATTAAAAATTTACACAACTATAGATAAAAAAATGCAGTTGAATGCAGAAAAGGCGGTACAAACATATATTGGAAAGTCATTACAAAAGACTTTTACCAAAGATGTAAAGAAAAATAAAAATTACCCTTTTGGTAATGAAGTTGCATCAAGTACTCGAAACAATATAATGAGTAGAGCAGTAGAGCAATCTAGCAGATATAAAATGCTGAAAGAGCAAGGGAAGTCTGATAAAGAAATCAAAACCATTTTTGCAACACCCGTTAAGATGAAAGTGTTTGATTGGAGTGGTGAAAATTATAAAAAAGAAGTAACAATGAGTCCTTTGGATTCGGTAAGGTATTACAAGCAATTATTAAGAGTTGGTATGGTCTCTATTGAGCCAACAACAGGTTTTATAAAGACTTGGGTTGGGGGACCTAACTATGAAACCTTTAAATATGATAATGTATACCAATCGAAACGTCAAGTGGGGTCAACAATGAAACCGTTTGTATACGCATCAGCACTTGAATCTGGGAATGCAACAGGAATGGGAGGCTTGACCCCTTGTACTGTACTTCCTGATGTGAAGTATTGTATTGAAGTTCCAAATGGTAGTGCAACCAAACTATGGTGTCCTGGTGGACAAAAAGAATACTCAGGGGTAGATACTCCTTTGTATTTTGCTTTGGCTAATTCGATGAATAATATCACAGCAAAGCTAGCAGGCAACACAAATGTTATTCCAAGAGTAAATCAATATTTTGAAACCATGAATCTCAAAAATAATTCCTTTATAGAGGGGCCTGCTTTAGCTTTAGGGGTATGTGATTTATCGGTGTTGGATATTACATCTGCGCATACCATATTTTCTAATCATGGAGCTTATATTCAGCCTACAGTGATAGCGAGAGTTGAGGATAAACACGGAAAAGTAATTTACGAATCTAAAATACAGGTCACGCAAGTAATGGATGAAAATACAGCGTTTGATGTGTTAAAAATGATGAAGGGAGTTTCTGGAGTTAGAAGGCCAATAGACGGAAAAATTGGTGGTACAGCTCGAAGAATAAGAGATACTAATAAACCTTACTCATTTTCTGGAATAATGGCTGGTAAAACGGGAACAACCCAGAATAATTCAGATGGTTGGTTTGTAGGACATACTCCAGATTTGGTAACTGGAGTTTGGGTAGGATGTGAAGATCCTTCGGTTCATTTTAGAAGTACTGCTCAAGGTCAAGGAGCAAATACAGCCTTGCCAATTTGGGGGTATTTTATGAAATGGGTTTATAAAGATCGTTCAATTAAAATCAACAAAGGAGATTTTGAGCCTCCAGTTAAAGGAAGTTCAACAGTAATTAACTGTGATTATACTCAAGATATTAATGGAAATGATCCTTGGGATTAATTAGCCTTTATTAGCAGTGTAAGTCTCAATGTGTCTGTCCTTTTTACTTTCGTAAATGTCGCTTATTCTCACTAATATCCCTGTTTCTTCTACGCCTCCAAAATCTTTGTTGATGGCTGTTCCAAAGGTTTTCATAGTTGAGGAAAGTTGCATGTATTGATTGATAAGTGGAGGAATGTTTTCACCTCTTTCTTTTACATACTTATTCAATTCTTTTAATCCTTCTTTAAAGTCTAAATCAGCAATAGCTGTTTTGATCTCTGTATTCTCAAAGCTCTTAATTGGATGAATTGGTTGAACTAAATCTTGAGAATCAGGGAAGTAATGATGCATAAAAGATAAAACAGCATTCCTAGCTTCTGTATTGTATGAAGTATACATGGTAACTTTACCAAAAAAGTAATCGATGTGTTTGTAATCAACAGAGATTGCTCCAAGTCCATCCCATAAGTTGTCTAGAGCAAAAAGTCCTTTCCTTGGGTTCTGGCTAGGTTGAAAAGCTGGTTGAATCCAAGAGCGTCCAAGCTCAATCGTTTTGGGCAAGAACCTAGCAATAAACTCATCAGAAAAATTAAAATAATGTTGAGTTGAGAGTTCTATTTTCGAATAATCTTCAATTGTATTGCAGTCAATAAAACGATACCCGCCAATAATCTCCTCATCTTCTGGTGAAAAGACGATAAGTTGTTGATAGCAGTTTGCTGCTGTATCATGTTCATCAATGTCTATCTCAAGCCCAGTTCCTCCTCCTGCTGAAGCAAAAGTAAGTTCTCGTAAGCGCCCTATCTCTCGCATTACATTAGGAGAGTTGTGGTGGTTTATAATGTATATTTCATTATTACCTTTGTTGGTCTTCCTAACAAAAGTTTTTTCGTTCAGTTCTTTCTTAAGTATTACTTTAGAAACAGGTTGGGCTATATAACTTAAATCAATCGACATCTATTCTTCTCCAATTATTTATTTAATGTATAAACTCTTTCTTTAATCCATTGAGCAATTTCAATGTTGTTTTTAGAGGGGTCAAAATCTTTAGGGTAAATAGGTTTTCCTACAGTTATGTTAATCGTTGAGTTTTCTAATTTGTATTGTTCATTGACCAAATAAAACATTTCTATGTTTGCTTTGATACCAAGTTTTTCTCTAAAGTTAGCCAAGCGATAAAAAGAATTTGATAACCCACCATCAATGTGTATAGGGATGATTGGTGTTTGGTGTTCTTTAGCTTTTAGTATAAAGGTTTTTTTCCAAATCAAATCTTTGACTTCTCCATTTTTTCTTCTGCTAACTAGCCCTGAAGGAAAAATAAAAACGGCCTTGTCTGAAGCAAATAATCTGTTCACATTATTAAATGACTCTTTAGAACTTTTTCCATGTTTGTTAACCCCAACAAAAAGATCTTTTAAGTTGTCTAAGTTCAAGAGAATATCATTAACGATAAAGCGAATGTCTTTCCTACGTTTGGATAAACTACTTACAACAGCCATGGCATCCATACCCCCTAAAGGGTGATTAGAGGCTAAAATTACTGGTCCATCTTCTGGGATGTTTTCTAAACCGTGTACAATTACATTTAAATTGAATCGATTGATGATTTCATTACAAAAATCTTCATTGTAAAGGTCTTTGTTTTCGTTAAGAATGGTGTTAACCCCTTCTTCATGGACTGTCCTTTTGATGTAATTTATGACAAATTGAGGGAGCAATTTATATAAACGCTCGTTTTTGTTCTTAATTACCTTTTCTATGTCGATAAACTTTTCCACTGCCTGTATCTTAATCCGCTCCTTTAAAATCTAATCCAAACGCAAAGATACAAAAAAAGCTTACGGTAGACTAGTATACAAAGTGATTTGACTAATGAATAAAGAGTTTTATTGATGTTTTTTAGGGGATTCCAATAGGTGCAAAGTGATGAAGAATAGCTTTCTGTTTCGAAAATAGAATGAAAAATGTTCTTTTCTTTTAATGTTGCTGTTTTTAGGAGAGCGGGATAAAATATCCTTTGTTAATGAGTTACTTCATCTATTTAAAGGTTTGTGCTATATTTGGTTAATAATTAATTATTAAAATATCATGGAAATCATAATATCAATTATTGGGTTAGGGAATGTAGGTAAGCAAGTTTGCTCTAATTTACTAGCTATAAAAGACCATAGGTTAATAATTAATATATTGGACATTTCTGATACAATTGAGGGGGCGGTTTTAGACCTTCAACATGCTTGTGAATTGAATGTTGCTCATAAGATTTTATTAAATAATGAAGCTTTAGTATCGAAATCTGATTTTGTCTTTCATTGTGCTGGAGCATCTATACCTATTAATTCTAGTCGACTTGATGTGGTAAAAGGAAGTGTGTTAATTACAGAAGAAATTTTTAGATCTCATCAATTTAATAAAGATTGTAAGATAATTGTAGTAAGTAATCCTGTCGAAATTATAACGCATATTACTCAAAAGCTCACAGCTATTCCTAGTCAAAATGTTGTGGGAACAGGAACCTATTTGGATGCTGTAAGGATGAACTTCTATGTGAAAGATAAGTTCCCTCAAGTTTCCAAGGCTGACTTTGTATTGTTGGGGGAGCATGGGGCGTCTGTTTATATTAGCGAACAACTCTCTAGCGTAAACGAAGGGAAAGTTACTTCTAGTCTAAATAATAGTCAGGTGAGGGAGGCTTTGATTTTGACTAAAGGAGCTGCAAAAACAATTAAAGAAACTCAAGGGGCGACAATATATGGCGTTAGCTTATGCGCTGTTGAATTATTTAGAGCGTTCTTAAAGAAAGAACCAACATGTATACCTATTAGTATGCAGGTGCCAAAGTGGATGAGTGAACAATTAAAAATTGAGCAAATCTATTTGAGTTTACCAGCAAAAATAAACCATGAAGGAGCATTTGTTAACCAGGATTATCAACTAGATGATGATGAAATTAGTGGGTTAAAAAAGTCTTATAATAGCATTTTACAGCATGTCCCAAAGGCGTATTTAGATTAACCACTTTAATTTTTTAATAAGAGTAAAGCGCATATAAATGCAATTGCTTCAAATGTAATTCTAGTCCAATGCCATGCTTCCCATCTAACTAATTCTTTTTGGAGTTCATGATCTTTTAAGTTACCTAGTGAGAAGCTTTTATTGGCCTTCTTAAAATATAAGAAATAGGTAGAGAAATAAGAAAGCGTGGATATCCCCATCAAAATCATTAGTGCAGAATGTTCTTGTTGGAGATAGGTAGAGTAGGTTACTGTTGCTATAGGTATTGTTGTTGCTATAATCGTTAGGGGGCTATAAAAAGCATGAATGTTATTTCCATATGTCTTGTAAAATAGGTTAAAATCCTTAGTTTTTATCCGCTTCCAGTTAGGAACAAATAATATAGCCTCCGTTATTTGAGCACCTAGAAAAATACCAATAGAGAAACAGCAAAGCAAAAGCATTATTTTTATCGTTAGCATATTCAATTATCTCATAAAAAGTTATGATAAAGTTTTTCGAAGGGCGATAAAGGTCTTATAGGGCATTTCATGGATATTAGGATTGATAACCCAAGGAGGAATGTTTTGTGATGGTTCAGAGTGAAAAATATATATAATTTTTGTTTGGTTCTCATCTGTCTTAAGTAAGATATAACCATTGGCTTTTTTTAGGTTCTGCTTACAATTGGTTTTTTGATCTGTTCCTGCAATGGTGATTTTATGCAGTCCATTTTCTTTTTTCGTAAACTCCATAGTATAGCTCATGCATTCATTATTGTAGGGCCAGGGATAATCGGTTTCCATTACGAAATGTATTTGGTTTGAGGTTTCTTTTAATAAAGTCGTAGATGCTGTGTAAGCAAACCAATTGGGGTATTCGGTAATGGCTTTAAGTGTCGAAATTATTTGTTTGTCGGTAGCATTAACAGACATAACAGCTTTAAAAGCAACATAATCACTACCTGGTAATTTACGAGTGTAGACTTTAATTTTGTTTTTATGTTTTACTAACTCCCAGTCTTCTTGGGCTTTTATATTAGTGAAATAAAGTATTGTTAGCGTGATGTATAATATTGACTTCATTGTAAGAGTTTAAATGATGGTTTCTTTATTCGTGAGTAGTTTGAGAAAATAGTAGATAAACAATATGCAAAATAGGAAATCTCCAATAACAATAATGAGTATTAATTCATTTGCTAGTCCAGATAAAAAGAGTTTCAGTTCTGCAACTGCAAAAGCTAGTTTTCCTACACCTCCAATCAAGGCTACTCCAGAATGTTTGATAGGGTTGTAAGCAACGAGCAAATAACCAATGAAAAACATTAGTGTAGTGCCCCAAGCTCCTTTGTAAATTTCATAAAAAAGAGGGTCGTTTAATGTGCGGTTAAACAGTCCTTGAAAGGTGTATTCTGTATTAAAATAACCAAAGCCAGCACCAATAAGATTCCATAACGCTGCTATGATAAATAGCCCTGTAAAAAAAGGATAATTTTTGTTTCTTTTCATCTTCTAATCTTTTATTAATAATTATTTAGAGCAAAGCTAGAGGATGAAAAAGGGATTTACATTTACATATGTAAAGAATTAAGTTTTTGGGTTACTTCGAATACGACTAAGTTGAGTTGGGCTAATACCCAGGTAAGAGGCAATATGATATTGTGGTATTTCTTGTTCAACATTTGGGAACTCTTTTTGAAAAATGGCATATCGCTCTTCTGCTTGTAGTAAAGCCATCTCTAATTCTCTTTTTTCTTTTATGACGAAAAAGTTTTCGGCAATTTTTCTCCTTAATCGTTCAATTTCAATGTTGTCTTTAGATAGTGTTTCAATTGTGCTAAGTGGAATTTTAGTGACTTTACATTTTGTAAGAGCTTGTTGAGGAAGTTGATTAGGTTGCCCTGTTATAAAAGAGACATATGAACCTATGATACTAGGAGCTGTAAATAGAGTCTTGTTGTATTCTTTACCATCTTCAGTGACATAGAATGATCGAACGATACCTTCAGTAAGAATGCCAATTTCGCGGGAGATTTCTAGTTCTTTTACAAAAAAATCGTGTTTATTGAGTTCAATTGTTGTAGCATTTTCAATGAGGTTTGACCAGGTTTTAGAACTGAGTTGACTAATCCCGTTAAGCAGTTGGTAGATTTGTTCTGAAGCTTTTGTCATAAAGAAGGTATATGATGTTCATCTAATGTAGTTATTCAAATATATGCTTTTATAATGAATGTAATTAGAAGTAAATTTCTAATTCGAAGAAGGTTGTTAGAAGCTAAGAATGGATCTCTGTCTAATACCTAACTTAGAGCAGAATAAAAATAAGAAATAAATGGAAATTCCGTTTTTTTCCTGTTTTTACTAGAGTTTTCAGTTGTGTTTTTCATTAGTTTCGATCCAGTTTTTCGCGAAAACTAACATTAAAATTAACTTAATTAACAATGAAAATGAAAACACAAAAAATATTAAAGATTTGTTTAGGAGCATTTATTCTACTTTCTGTATCATGTAAAAAATATCCAGAAGGGCCAGGAGTTTCTTTAACGTCAAAAAAAGCGAGAATGGCAAATCTATGGACGATTGAAAAATATGTAACAAAATCAGGTACAGAATACAAGGAGGTCGTTTTTGATTCAAATCTAAATGATACTATTGGCTTTGTTTTAGATTTGGACAAAGATGGTGGTTTGGAGTATCATTTTGGTGGGTCTCATGGTTTAGAAAACATCAAGGGAAAATGGGAGTTTTTCAATAATAAAACCGAGCTCAAAATTATCTCAGGAACTGAGTCTGAAGAATTCTTAATACGTAAGTTAAAAAATAAACAATTAACAATAGAGGATTCTGTAGGTAATGTGACCTATTTTACTGCTGTTACAAAGGGGTAATTACTGACCTGATAAAGGTAAAAATATGTGTTTTGCACGTTGAAACACATATTTTTACCATATTTGTACTCTTTGTTTAATTGATAGCTAAAATGCGAATCGTTATATTAATTTTTTCTCTGTTTACCTTTTATAGCGTGACCGCAGGAGGAGATAAGGATGAGGTTGGTGGGTTTTATTCTAAAATAGATTCACTAGTAATAGTTGATGATGCTGTGAAAGCCAGCTTTCAAATTAATCTCTATCGAGAAGAGTTCAAAAAGAAGTTTTCAGAACAGCAACTTCAAGTCTATAATTATTATTTAAATTCTCATTTATTTCGTCTAGAACAAGAGTATGATTCTGCTCATGTAGCTCTATTAAATGCTTTAGAGGCAGCTGGAGAGTATCGTTTGGAAGATGAGGGAATGATTTATGTTTTAGAAGATTTAGCGATATTAAATATTCAAATCAATAATACAACAGTAGGTAAACAGTATATTGAAAAAATAAGAGATTATGTTGGTGTGATAGCATATGCAGAGGAAGCACATCTTAATACGTTTTACATTTATGCATTTCAGAAGCAAGATACATTACTTCTTAAGCAAGCATATAGAGAGCAAGTTGAGTATTACTCTAATACTGAGGATTCTCTTTCTGTTTGGTTTGCTGAGAGTAATTTGTCTCGGTTAGATAATGAGTATGAAGAAGCTGTTGTTAAGCTAAAAAAGATTTTAGAGCAAGATACGCTTTACAGAACAATAGTGCTGTATGAATTGATTAGTTCATATGATGAAATCAACAACAAAGATTCCATTCTTAAATATACTGAGCTATACCTCCCGTATATTGATAACGCGCCTACTTCAATACAAAGACATATATTGAGATTAATTATTGATCATAAAGTTTCTTTAGGTGATACTTTAAATCTAAGGGAATTACAGGCTAAGTTTCTTTCAGCTAACAATCCTTTAGCTGATGGAATGTTAATCTCAAATATTGCGAAAAGAGAAGTTGATCAGTTAAAAATAAAAACGAAAGAGAAAGGTTTATGGGGAATATATTCTTTTATCTTTTTGATTAGTCTTTCGTGTATTTTTAGTGTGTGGTATTATTTAAATAAAAAGTTAAAAAAGCAAACGAGCTCATTAAGTCCAACAAAACCAAGTATATCAAAAAATAAAGAGGAGGAAATTAAAGATCAAGTAGAAGCTTTTATTGCAGGGAAAGGTTTTTTGGATCCATCAATTAGCCAAACAAAGATTGTTGAAGATTTTAATTTAGGTAACGTAAAATATTTAAGTCAAACCATTAAGAAAGAATACGGTAAAAAGTTTCCCGTTTTTATTAAAGATTTGCGAATTGATTACCTTAAGGAGAATTTTGAAAAAGAGTTCAGAGATCTAAAAAAGAATGAGATAGCTACGAAGTTAGGGTTTGGTTCATACCGAACTTTCAAAGATTATGTAGAGCAATCCAATGGGATAAGTTTAAATGAATTTCTTCGTAAACTTGAGGAATAGGGAGTTAGATCTATTTTACTTATTCTTTTGTCAAGTATCTTCCAGTTGCAAACAGATAG
This sequence comes from Bacteroidia bacterium, assembly GCA_030426105.1. Lineage (GTDB taxonomy): Bacteria > Bacteroidota > Bacteroidia > Flavobacteriales_D > Parvicellaceae > S010-51. The sequence goes on from JAUHZI010000008.1 coordinate 31,201, forward strand.
AAGAGCTCCTTTAAAATTCGATTAAATAATAGTTGAATCAATAGTGTTTGATTCTTTGTTCTAGACTAGGAAATAAGAAAACAGCTATTTAAACATTTAGTATTGGCTAACAAAAAATCCCGATTTTTAAAAATCGGGATTTACTAAATTTGGTTACTTATTTTTGAATTATAATTTTAGACATAAAGGATGTTAATCCAGTTTCGTTTTGGCCAATTAATATGTAGCTTCCGTTAGAAACATCCAATAAAGGAATTAAAGTCATATCAGATTGAACCAATAGCGTTTTAATGGTTTTACCTGTAATATCTACTAATTGAAGTTTAGTTACATCAGAAGGAATATTCTCTATTGTGATTTGATCCTTAGCAGGGTTTGGGTACAAAGAAATATTCAAGTCATTTGATTCATTAACAATACTATTCCAATCATTTACGGTAATCATGACAGTATCTTGTCCTGAACAGCTTCCATTGTCTCCCGTTAATGTAACTAAATAGTTTCCAGGAGAACTATATAAGTGTGACGGAGTTAAGCTCGTTGAACTATTTCCATCTCCAAAATCCCAATTATAATTGGTAGCATTTGATCCATTTGCATTGAAGTTGATCGTTGTTCCTACTTGAATTGTATTATTTGATGTGTTTATAACGACATTAGGCGTAGGAAGAACCGTAATGTTTAGGGATACCACATTGCTATTGCAGTTTCCGTTACTTCCTGCTACTAAATATGTTGTAGTTTGAGACGGTGAGACAGTTATTGCGTTATTCGTTTCTCCTGTGTTCCAATTATAAGTTTGAGCTCCAGTAGCAGTAATAGTTATCGTTTCACCATCACAAATTGTGTCGGAAGTACTCATAACAGATATGTTAGGGTAAGTATTAACAGTAATGGTTATACTATCAGTTTTAGAGCATCCATCTTGATCAGTTACAGTAACGTTATATACAGTTGTTACTGTAGGAGATACTGTATGGAGGGTATTGGAGCTAAGTCCATTGTCCCAAGCAATTGTTCCCCCAGTTGGAACACCCGAAACTAAAATGTTTGTAGAGTTTCCTTCACAAATTGATGCATCGTTTGATGTGTTTATAGAAAAGTTCCCATTTGTATTCGTTAAAGTTTGAGTAATGGAACTAGTGCAGCCAAGGCTGTCTGATATGACTAAATTGTAGGCTCCTGCAGCTAAGCCACTAAAATTGTTATTTGAACTAAAATTAGCTCCTCCATCTATAGAATAACTATAAGGTGCAGTACCATTTGATCCATTAATCGTAATAGAACCGTTCGTATTCTGACAAGTTTCATCTGTGTAGTTTGTCGTTAAAGAAGGTCCTTGTGCTGATGATATGTTAATAGTGTTGACAGTTGAAGTACATCCATTAGCTCCTTTAACAATGATAGAGTAGGTAGCCGCTCCTAACCCGTTGAAAGAGTTGTTTGAAACGAAAGTAGAACCATTATCTATACTGTAAGTATAAGGCCCGTTATTCCCTGAGGCTGAGATGACAATTGTGCCGTCATTATTTAAACACGAAGCATCTGTTTTTGAGCTAGAGAGTGTAAGGCAAGTTGTGTCTTGAACTCCAGTTATGTTTATGTTGTCTAAGAATAAATTGTTTCCAGTAGTCCCAGCATTATAGCTTTCAAATTTGATTAAAACACTTGGGTTACCTATGTAGCTATTCAGGTTAATAGAGAAGCAATCCGCTCCTATATTTCCTGTGCACCAATCCGCATTCGTAGGTGTAAATGCAGAAGTAGTTGTAGTAGCTGTAGCAAAAGATCCAGTTCCATTTTCACCTGCAGCCATAAGCCTTGTATAAGTAGCTCCACAATCTGTAGAAATAGAAACAATTAATGAGTCAGTAAGTGATTGGTCATACCTTCTGTACGCATGTTCAAAATCTAGATTTATATACGTATATCCTTGGAAATTTAAGGGAGCAGTAATTAAACCGTCTCTTTGACCTTGTTGTGCATAATCAAAGAAGTTAATCTTAGCTGCATTTGATCCTGGGGCATTTGTTCCATTTGCATTAGACATTTCCCAAGTGAAATCCCCGTCAGGATTTTGAATGGTCCAACTCTGATTCGTAAAACCATTTTCAAAATCTTCTACAAAAGGCAAGCTCATAGCTGTCCCAAATACACTAATACTTGAAGTACTAGCATCATTATTTGGATTAGGGTCTGAATTGCCATTAGGTATTGATGTTGATGCTGTGAAAGTTAAATTCCCAGTAGTACCAGTGATAGCTGGTAAAGTGACGTTTACATTTTGATTGGAAGCTAAATTCCCTGTCCAATTATATGTTTGTGGAAGCCCTCCTACGTCATAAGTGATTGTAACGCTTGTTAAAGGTTGATTACCAAAATTTTGAAGTGTTACAATAGGGGTGATATTTCCATCGCATAAGAGTCCTGAAGGAGCAACTACTGCTATTATCCCTGCATCATCTGGAACTGGAGATGATATACAAAAATTATGAGAAGTGGTATTTCCAAAATTAGAATTAGTAGCAGTCATTTGAACCAATGTGTTTCCAGACGCTCCAGTTAAATTATAATTACCATTTACAGAACATGAATTCCATTGAGAGCCGAACATCCCATCACCATAGGAATCATTAATAGTGAATGTATAACAACCTTGAGCTAAACAAAAAGTTTCAGTTTCTAATTGACCTCCAGATGTATTGGCGTATGGCCCTCCCGATATTACAGTATTTCCTTGATTATCTTCCACAGACCAAGTAATCTCGTCTCCAAAGCAATCTGTTGATAGATTCAGCGTTACTTGCTCCCCTGAGCTTATTATAGTGAAATTATTTACTTGAGAATCATTCGCAGGATTCTGATCAGGGCTCCCGTTAGAGTTACTAGAGGTAACAGTGAATGTGTAGTTTCCATCAGTAAGTGTTTCAGCTGGTAATGTTACGGTCGTAGTCTGACCAGAGGAAAGAGAACCAGTCCAGTTGTATGTTTGTGTTCCGTTTCCAGAAACTTGATAAGTAATTGTTACTGATGTTAATGTAGTACTTCCAAGGTTTCTTAAGTCGAAACTTGGTGTGAATGTAGAACCACAAATATTCCCTTCTGGCACACTTATATTAGAGATAGAGGCGTCCAATGAGAAAGCGTAATTACTAGCACAAAGCATCGCTTGATAGGCATCAATTCGCCCTGAACCTAACTGACCAATATAGTTTGGATTAGCTCCATCGATGTTAGTAGCAGTGTTTAGCAAACAGTTTACGATATCTGTATTCGAAGCACTAACAGCATGACTTTTTATTAGACCAACCAATCCAGCTACCATTGGGGAAGCCATTGAAGTTCCTTGCGTTACCTGATATCCACTTCCTTGATTGGTACTTAAAATACTCGATCCAGGTGCTGTAACGTCAATCCATGTACCATAATTTGAAAAACTTGATTTAGAGTCTCCAGAAGTACTTGATGCAACCGAAACAACATTATTATATCCTGCAGGGTAAAATACACTAGAAACATTATCATTACCAGCTGCAGCTATTAAAATAGATCCTTGATTCCATGCGTAGTTACAAACATTTTGTCCATAATTACTGTATCCACTTCCTCCCCAACTCATGTTTATGACATGAGCTCCATTATCAGCAGCCCAAATTATACCTTCGTACCCACCAGTTAAAGCTCCACTGGAACAATTTCCTATTTTTACAGGCATAATACTTACATCGTAACCTATACTTGCAACACCTATATTATTATTTGATTCAGCTCCTACAATTCCAGAAACGTGAGACCCGTGAAATCCATCATTTCCTCCACATGGATTAGGGTCATTGTCGTTATCGACAGCGTCCCATCCTGCAATGCATTTGTTTACCAAATCAGGGTGATTAGTATTGATTGCATTATCTGTTACAGCCACGATTACATTTGCATCTCCAGTGCTTATATTCCATGCTTGTTCAGCATTAATCTGAAATAACCCCCATTGACCAGAGTTAAATGAGTTCGTAAAGTATTGATCATTAGGGGTAAGACAGCTGTGATGTAATTCTTTTCTTTCTGCATATTCCACATAATTCAAAGCTTGAATTTTTTTAGCAAATGCAAGAACATTGTTAGCATCTTGAAATTCAAGTTGAATTGTTCTTGATAGTTTAGAATCTTTATGCCTTGGGTATAAAAATTTGATTTCTTCAATTCTATATAAAGATGAAAGAAGTTTAATTTCAGGCATTGATTCTAGAGGGGCCTCTAGGTTATAGTTTTTGAGATTTTCAGCTTCTTTTAATTGAAAAATTATAATTCCATCTTGATAATCGGTAAAAACAGTTTGTGCTGAAGTTTGAAATGCTAAGAAAGCAAATGAACAAAAAATAACGAGTTTTAAGGCTAAGTATTTCATAGTGTAAGTATAATAAAAAAAAGCCTAACGTTCTGTTAATTACCGATATAAATCTAAGACAATTAGATACAATTTTACACCAAGTTGTATTAATTTACATTAGTTCGAAAATCGTGAATGTATAGTAAAATAAGGGTGTTTAAACTAAAAACGCCCAATCTGTAAGAGATTGAGCGTTTTGTTGCTTGTTGTCCCACTAGGGTTTTCGAATGCTAGATTATAAAGGCTCATAAAAGTAGTGTACTAAATATTGAACTAAGAAAAGGTTAATTAACCACATTCTTATTAATATCATTATTCTTCTGAGTTTCTTTCAAAACTTTAAAATGTTTATCTATTAACGTTTTACTTTCTGTTATAACTTGAACATCTTTAACCCAGAAGTCTTTATCGTCTGTTACAATGGAATATTCTAACTCTTTACATAATTTATAATAATAAAAGTCATTAAAGTCTAATGCTCCAATATCTTCTGTTAAGATATTACTTAACTTAAATTTTTTATCACCTAACTTATCATTTAATAATATTATATTTGAGCTATAATTTTTAATGTCATAACACAGCATCGAATAATCTATAGCATAATCTTTTGATGCTCTGTAATGTGTTTTATAAGCCCTATTATCATTCTCTATATTAGGGTTTTTCCTTAAAAACTTTTGGTAATAAACATCTCTTAGAATTCTATTAATAATCTCAGATAACAAAATTGAAGAAATAGCAATTTTAGCATTGTTTTCTATAATTTGATCAAACAAATCAACATAGCTTTTATCTTTATTCTTTCTGTAAGTTTTAGGGGCTAGAATTTTTAACCAAACATTAGAGTCTAGAAAATACGTCTTTTTTTTGTCAATACAGTAAACAGACGCTTTTTTTAAATCATACATAATCAATTTTATAAAGAAAGTAATGCATTGTCTACCATTGCATCATATTCTTCACCAAGCAAAGCATTTTCGATAACATCTTCTACTTTTAACTTAATCATGTAATTATTGTCAGGGTAAACTATTTCTAAATTATTAATAGATCCTGGGTTCAATAATGCATATTGCCCTAAAGATTCATTTAAAAAAAGTGTTGTTGTAGCATTAATTCCATCAAATGACAAAACAAATTCATTTGGATTTAAACCTTTAATTAAATCAAAAAGATTCTTTCCATCATTACTCTTAGAAGCTAAACTAGTGTTTATAAGAGATTTTATGTTTACAGTCTTCATAGTTTAAATATGTTATTTTACATATTAAGGGGATTCAAAGTTACATTAATTTTGCCTAAACAGCAAATTAATTATTGATCCATTATACTCATTACTAAAAGTATACCATTCTTTATTAGATTCAATATCATCTGATTTAATACTCCAAAATGCATCGCCAGTAATAATTTGTAAATCACCTTTATTCTTTTCCAAATGAGAACATAAGTTAGACAGACCTAAACCTCCTGGAGTGTTCACTTTTGTAGTGTTTCTTTTTTTTAAAGCCCATTTTATGGCGTCAAAATGACAATCTATATTTTCTTTACCTTTAGTTTTTTCTTTTATCTTAGGGAGAAATCCATCACCCAAATCTACAATGGACAAAGCTAAATATCCTTTATTAGGAAAAAATTGTCCACAAACAAAAAATTTACTTTTTGAGTTCGAATGTTCATCAATGTTTGCAGCCACCTCCATTAAAGAATTTATAATTTCTTCTTTTTCTTTATTTTTAAATACAGGCATACCTCTATGACACATTAAATCTTCACTAATATAGTTGTAAAAACCTTCATGATCTTCAGGTGAGAAAGTTTTAAAACTAACTGTAGATTTACGCTCATCTACGACTTCTTCTTCAGTTTTAATAAAGCCACTCCTTATTAGAACATCAAAGTTTTGTTTGATGAATTTTATATCTGTGTAAAAAGTTAAATCATTTTCTCTAATTAGCTTTTCTAAAACAGCACCAAAAATAGCACTCAAGTTAGAGTCAATCCATTTTAAATTTTTAAAATCTAAAACAATTGCACATGATTTTAACGATGACATTTCATGATAAAAAGACAAAAGAATATTAATACCTCTAAAATTTGTAGTAATATCACCTTGAAACTTTAAAATTAGCGTTTGACTCTCCACAAGATGCAAAATTAATAATAAAATGTATTACTTAATTAGAATAGGTGTTTAACATGGCGACATCAGTGTTTGTGCTTATTGTGTGTAAGAGCTAATTAAACTAAATTTGCCTACTTAGACTAAGTATAAAAAAATGTAAATGTATTTATCTACTGTCTATTACTAAATAGTTTATTTGCAACTAAAAAAAATATCACAAATAGAGTCCTTTTAAAAAAAAATACTAATGAAAACAAGCTACATATTTGAAATTTTAACTCTAGATTCTTCAGGTAAGACAAATATAAAATCCGATAATAACCTTGCTTTCTCATTAATGTCAAATGGAGGTATATTTAAAACTCCAATATTAAGAAATAATAAAATTCAAGATACTGACTTAAATGTTAGTGTTGGAATTAGTCAAATTACTCAAGAAGAAGAACAAGATTTCAATATAAAGAATACTTTCATTTTAAAAATAAAAGGAGATTTTGAAATTGTTGAAAAAATTCGACTTTTAATACTAGAACATTTAAAATCTATTGGTTTTGACCAAACATATGTTCTTCTTGACGATGTTTCGTCTGAAATAGCTTGTAGAATTTACCCAAATGTAAACTTGGTTGAAAATTTATTGAGAAAATATTTGATGAAATTTTTTGTAACAAAATTAGGACCTAGTTGGTGGAATGTAACAGCTGACAGTGAAATGAAAAAGAAAGCTAACCAAAGAAAAAACAATGAAGCTCAATTTTCACAATATATAGATAACAGAGCTTTTTTAATTGATTTCGGTGAGCTTGGTAAAATTGTTCACTCTCAATCTTCAGGTTTTATAAGTAAAGAAGATATTGTAAATAAGGTTTTAGACTTAGAAGAAACTGAAGAAGCTATAAAAAAATTAAAAATTGAACTAGAAAGTAACTATACTAAGTTTTTTAAAGACACATTTAAAACTAATAATTTTCAACAGAAATGGGAAGAGTTAGAAAAGCTAAGACATAAAGTTGCTCATAATAACTTGTTTACAAAAAATGATTTGGATAGAGCCGACAGTTTAACACAAGAGCTAAAAGATATTATAACAATTGCTAACGATTCTATTGAAACGATTCAATTTAATTTAGACGAAAAAGACATCTTAAAAGAAAATATAACTTACAGTTTAGAAACTTATGAGGTAATTACACCTGAAGAGCTCCTCAGAAAACTTGGCGAAAGTGAAAAATGGGCTTTACGTACAAGAGATAATTTTGTTGGTTTAAAGCATTTTGTTACTAATTATTTAGGTTCTATTGGATACGATTATAGGTCAAGTTATGATGTTATTAATGTACTTGAATCTGAGGGGAAAGTTGCCATTTATGATTATCAAGGAAGCAATAATTTATATCCAGTAAAAGCAATAAAAACTGTGGTATCTCCAAATGGAACCTTGGCTGAAAATAAAGCTTTACTAGAAGCAAAAGAAATGATAAAATCAAAAGAATAATTACTGGAATCAATGGTTATAAGTATTGAAAATATAACCCAATAGTACCCTTTACAATGAAAATGTTTATTTAAGGAATAAAAACAGTTAGTTATTAGATGTAAATAAAATACCAATACGAATAATCCTTTGGATTTTTTTAATATCAGCTTTTTTGATGTTTTTGCCAGAGACAATGATGATTAAGTTAAATCTGATAGTTTTTAAAGCTGATTACGGAAAATATTTTGGTATTTCATTTATTGGATCTAGTGGACTTTTGATATTAATGTTAGGTAAATGGATTATAAATAAGGTTAATTCAAAAATATCAAATGCAAAGTATAGAAAGATTATTCTTGAATCTGTTCAAAATCTTGATAATCATGAGAAAGCTGTACTTAGAGAATTTTATATTCAAGACAAAAATACTTTAAAAATACCAATGGATAACCCGACAGTTTCTGGGCTTGTTAATAAGCATATTCTCTATTTAGTTGGACAATATGGTGAAATGTCAGTTGTTGGAATGTTGTTTAATTACTCCATATCTAATGTCGCTAGAGAAAACTTAACCTATGAACTTCTAGAATTACCAATAGGAGAACCTTCCAAACAAGAAATTGAACAAATTAGAATTAATAGACCAAGTTGGATGTTGAAGCTTGAGTCAAAACAAAGAATATTTGACAGCCTATATTAATTCCTAGGAGGATTTCGTACTAAGTGCCGACCTTTCTGATAAAGGCTATGAATTGAATATAGATAGTGCATTAGGAAACAAAGGAACTGGGAAAAAGAAAGGTGAAATAGCTGCATTTGATTTAGCTTATATAAAGTTTGCTGATAAGGAGGATATCCCATGTCTTCATTTTATTCTTCATGATCAGATAGAAAATGTACATGATAATCAGATGTCTAATTTGTTAACCGAAATCGTTGGACAGGTTAATTGTCAGTATGTTTTACCAATATTAAGAGATAAACTTCCTAGTGACATAGAAGTTGATCAATATCGAGTAGTTTCATTGTCGCAATCTAATAAACTATTTAAACTCCCTTCTTAATTTAACCTGAGATTATTTTCTGAGTCGGAAGAGTTTATCTGTTCCTCAATAGATGTAAGCTCAATATGATTAGCTTTAATTCGTTCATCCAGATCGATATATTTACCCCATATCCTATTTTCTAGACTTCCTTTAATATTATCAAGGAAGCTCTTCAAATTTGAAATAGTACCAAAGGTTAAGAAATGTATAACTAACAAGCCGATGAGGAGCAATTGAGAATAATTCAGAAAATCACCAATATCTTTCATTAGATTTAGCTTAATTAAGATTAAAATACCTCCAATCCATCCAGCTATAATAAGCACTCTAACCGCAGTATAAATTTGTTTAAAACGTTTTTGAAGCTTCTTCTTTAAACTTTCTTGTTTGTCAAGATGAGCTTTTAGCCTTGTATGTCTATGTTTTGCTAGGTCTATTGATTCATCCTTCTTGTTATCAATTTTACTAGTAAGGTTTATCTTCCCTACAGTAAATATGTATATTAATATTATAATAATTATTACAAAGGCAATGATTAAAATACTTTCTTCCCATTTTTTTTGTGATTTAGACATTTTTGTTTGTTATTTTTTTATTAACTGAATATCTTCTTTGTATTGGAGAATTGAGTGAGCTAGGTTGCCCAAATAATGGTAAATATTTTCTTTAATTTCATTAATATGCATGTTTTACTAATTATTAGGTTTAATATTATACAAAACTAGTCAAAACACTAATTTAAAAGCTGCTATAGGTGTTTAACATGTTTTGTTGGGTATAAACACTAATTGATTCTCTCTAAATTATTATATAAGTTTGTCATTTAATGTGAATTATGAAAATATTAGAACTATTAACTAGTTTTACTGTCTTATTTTTTTGCATGTCTAGTTTAGCACAGACAGAGACATTAGCTATAAAAAGTATACCAAGATCGCCATCTTTTTCTGAAAATGAACAATCTTTTTTCATTGATGATTTCTTTTCAACTCATAATTTAGATAAACACCTAAAAATTGATACTGTTATAGATTATAAATATAAACTTAAAATATTAGCTATTAAGTTGGGTAAAAAAGACTCAACATTACTAATACGCAAAGCTTTTAGTTATTACAACTATTATTATAATGTTAAATCAAATGTTAACATTAATGAAAGTTACTATATAGGGATGGCTGTTTTATATGATAGTCTTAAAAATGTTCTAAGAAAGAAAAGGGATTTAAAAGAGAATGAAGAAATGAAAAAATATAATCTATCAAATAATGATGAAAGAATAGCATATGAAAAGCAAAAATTTAAGATTCAAAGTGAATATCAAGATTCTATAGACATGTATAATAATATATCAGTTGAATATTTTTTTAAATTTCGAAATACAAGAAGTTTAAAGTTTGGTGTAGGATTAGGTCGAGATAAGGCTTATAGAACATCATTGTTTTATGAGAATAATTCTAATGGTATAGATTATAAGTTCTTAAACAACTATGGCCTCAATATTGGTAGTACAGGAATACCGTCAGTTTCAACTGAGATATATAAAGATTATTTCTCATTTTTTAGATTTTCAATTAGTTCAATTGTAAACTCAAAGGTTGATGTATCTGATTCTAATTATGTTAATAATACTGAACTAAAAGATGTTACACTTCAAAGAATAATATCTGGTGGAGGTAATTTTGTAATTAAGTTGTCAACTCCAGCGTTACATTTCACTCATACAAGAGAAAGACTTTTAAGAGTTGTTTCTTCTTTTAATTTTAAAAATGCTTTTGATGTTCCTAGATTGGGTACTATAAATAATGATGTTAATTGGATGGTAAACCCATATATTAATGCTGGAGCTATTTATTCTGGTTATAATGGTCAAATTGCAATACTTGCTGATTTGTCAATTGGTTATTTATATGGTGGAGATAATTATTTTAATTATTTAAATATTAATGATTCAAAGATTAGAGAACGAGGAATGTTTATGAATAAGGCGGAATTTGGAATTGGGATAAATAAACTATTTAGAATAACCTATTCCTATATGTTTGGAAATGGTTATTGGAGCGAAGAAAATTTAAATCAGTTTTCAATATCATTTGTGCCAAATTAAGGTCTACCTAATAAGCTCATGTTTATATAAATTAAAAGGCTATCTATATAGATAGCCTTTTTTAGATTTCTAACACCTTCTTCTTCCCCAGGACTTAACTAAAAAGATGTGTTTAATTCTTGACTTGTCAATTTCTTGCTCATCAAAGTCTTTTAAGTTTTCAGGTATCAGTTTAATTTTAGAATTATCACTAGACTTCCTGATATATTTAATAGTTCTCCAATCTTCAGTTATAACCCCATAGATTTCTCCATATAGTATATTATTAAGGTCTACCTTTTTTATTCCAATTGGATCTCCACTATGAATAACTGGCATCATGCTATCACTAAATGCGGGTTAATATTACATGTAATCTTTTAGAGTCTTAATGGTTTGTTTTTAATTATGTTTATTTCACATTTTATCCAATATACCTTTAAGAGATGTTGATTTATATATGAGATACGGGAAATATGGTATAGGGATGAGTCTTATTTGAATAGTTTTGTGTATTCTCTGAATAAATAAATTTTTCCTCTTTTTCCACCAGTTATTTCGGTTAATATTTCTAATTTTTCAAGCTCTTCAATTAGTTTATAAACTGAAGGTGATGATAAACCTGTCAAATTTTTAACTTTTTGAGCATCTATAATAGGACGTTGGTAAAGATGGTTTAAAATCAATTTTGCGTTATGTGAACGGCTTCCTAAAGTTTGTAGTTTTTGTTCAATATCTTTTTGTAGTTTTAAAATACTATCAAAAGTATTTACTCCGTTTTTTGCTGTTTCAATTACCCCAACTAGAAAAAATTTAAACCATTGACTTAAGTCATTTTTCTCTCTAACTTTTGTAAGGTTATCGTAGTAAAGCATTCTGTTCCTTTCGAAGAAATCGGATAGATATAAGATGGGTTTTTTCAATATTCCTTTTTCAACTAAATATAGTGTAATCATTAATCTTCCAACTCTTCCATTACCGTCTAAAAATGGGTGGATTGTTTCAAATTGATAATGTATTAAAGCAATTTTTAATAAATCAGGGAAAAATGATTCGGAATTATGTGCAAATTTTTCTAA
>JAUHZI010000123.1 GCA_030426105.1 Bacteroidia bacterium
GAAATCCATCCCCTTGATTGATCATAGGCATGGTAATCGATAGTTTTTGACCTTCAGCTAAGCGCAATGATTTCCCATTGTGTTTAGCATCAATATAAAGCATTCCAGCTGATTCTAAAGTTTGATTATTCGATAGTGTTTGTAAGTTGCACGTTACAAAATCAGTTAAGCTGTTGGCGTCAAGGATTTCAAGCGCTACCTTTCCCTCGATTGGATTTCCAAAACCATCAATAAATGAATTGGATGGAATGAGGACTTCAATTCCATTTTTACTGGTAATGGTTTGCGTCTGTTTAGCATCAACAGTAAACCGTTCTACAGTAGGACGAAGGCCCTGATAAACAGAATCCATTGGAGACTCCTGGAATAAAACGCGTTCAACTTTCTGCTCTGCTTTCACAGGTACTTTGGTAGAACTAGATTCTGAAGTACACCCTATAAGTGCTCCAATAGCAATCGCAATAAAAAAGTTGGTTATTTTAATGTTCATAAGTTCGGTATTTACAAAGCATTAAAGTATGGAAATCCAACGAATTTACCTGAAGCAGTTGGGGTTATTTTATAAGTGGTAGCTTTTGGCGTTTATTCGGTAGGTTGGGGGAGCAGTTGAACGCATATAAACTATTACCAAGCACTTAGTTCTGGCTTTCGCATTGAAGTTTTTCCATAAGAGCGTTTTCCTGTTCTATGACAATATTGTTCTGGGAAATCGTAGTCTTCGAATTGAACCCATATGTTGATAAGAGGTTTTTATTCCTGCACCTTTAGGCTTTTTATTAACCGCTTTAGTTAATTTTTGGATCGTTGGTTTGATTGTAGGTTACTTCTTTGAACGCAATAACTGAAAGTTATTATACTTGTTGTTGAGTATTGTGTTGATTGTTGTGTGTGGGGCTGTTTGAAGGTAGGATTTATTCTTTTATGGGAAGTTTGGCAATTAAATTTCCCTTAGAATCGTAAAAACCTTGTTCTTTAATCACAACTTCTTCGTTTAAATCCATATTTGATAGTTTTTCTACAAAATCTCTAGTGAATTGTTTCACTTCCAAGTTTGGATTTGTAATGCCTTCATCTTGCATTCTTTTTCTAGTAAGGTATAAATGGAGAAAATGTTTAACGTCTAATTTAGTCATGATAAGTTCAAAAAATATTTTATTTAAAATTAACTCTTATTTTTCTAGTTTTTACAACAGTTTTTACTTTATTTGTTTTGACATATTTAGGTGTGATTTTTTCTCTATCATATTCAATATCTTGATATGTTTTTATTTCTTTAATTACAACAATTTTTACATTCACGTCAATTCCTCTAGTTTGGTTGTCATTATGGAGACCGATATAAAACGTATTTTGTAATGATTTAGTTTTTTTACCATATGCGGCTATTCCTTTTCCTCCATCAAAATAACGATATGCTTGTCCTTTAAGAAATGCTTGTAAATTTTCTATATCAGATATGAAAGCATACTTGATATCATCTCCAGTTTTAGGTATTAATAACTCAGTGATACTTCCTACAGCAATACCAGCCAGAGGTGTGCCATATGCAGAGGCGATACCAGAAGCAAGTTTGCCTACTGACTTTACATTTTTTGAATAAGCTTCGGCAGCTTCATCTCCAACACCAATCCAATAAGCCCAAGAAATAACTTTTTCTTTTCTATATTTTTCTCTTTTGTTAGGAGGTAAACTAACTTTTAAATAGGTATAGCTAGAGTTGCCATTCCAGTATGAATGTACTCTCTCCGTCTTGTCAAAAATCATCTCATCAATAGTTTCCGTTTTGATAAGTTCTTTAACTGTTTCAAAGTATCATATCCAATTAAGCTGTCTTCAGTATATGGGATATAGGTAGTGTCATAAACTGTTTTCCATTCCCAATTAGTATTAAAATCGATTGACCTTTCATCTTTAGGAATTCTTTTAATGTTTACTTTACATATACGTCCAGATAGGGCAGAGTTTTTAAACTTAAACCTATAAACACCATCTTTGTTAACACTAATTGATTTATTTTCAATTTTTGTAGCTTTGAAATCCATAAATAAAGAATTTGAAGGTAATTCAGTTATTTCTATTTCTTTTAGTGGTTTTCCTTTAACTTCTTCAAAACTGAATAATATTTTATCTCCTTTAGCGAAACCGTAAAAGAGTTCTTCTTCTCCAGCTCCTCCAACTTTTATAGTTAAATCAGCAACATCTATTGGTTCTAACTGAGTGTATATACTGAATTTGATTGTTAAAATTAGTACTAGAGTGAAAAAAAGTTTTCTGTTCATCTTTTATGCATTATTTTAAAAGTTAAGGTTCTATAAACTACTATTTATCTTTAATTTCAAAACCATTAATGAAATAATATAGGCATTTAATAAAGAATAAAAATTGCCTAAATGGTGTTTTAATACAGCTAAAGTTTGGTCAGACACTTTGTTTTAATTTTTCAATTTTCGATACCATAGTTTTTATATCAATTCTATTTTTCCAATTTGAAGTACAATCAATTGTCAATGCATAGAGACTATCAAGTGTAATGTTGCATTTTGATCCAGATATGGACTTTACATGGTGTTGTATTAAGTTAATAACTCCATGAGTTATAAAATGTCCTTTTAAATGAAACCATAAATCTATATCAGACATAGATAATAGACCTTTAACATAACTTATTTCTTCTGTTGAAAAATTATCTTTTATATTGGTGATGTAGTCTGTAACTAGTTCATTTGATATTTCTTTTGATGTTCCATTTTCTAAAAACCTTTGACAGTTATTACCAAATATTTGAATTCCTTTGTCATAAACATGATTGGCAATGTCATAAGCCAATAGATCATATAGGCTGTTACTAAAATTTGTCATCCAAATTTTAATTTCTTCTTTTAAATCTTTCGGTTTTTTTGCAAGGTTAATGATTGCTTTTTCTACATTATGAGAAGTATACATTGAGTTTTCTATAGAATAGCCATAGGTCTTTAATATTCTTTCATGTTCAATTGTAGATGATTTAAACTTTGAATGATCTGAGTCACATGCAACTAAGAACGTAGCATTATTGTCAAGAATATCTTTAATCTTTTTGCTGATTTCCTCGTTTCCCCCAACATCTTCAATATGGGCATCAACTCCAGCAAGTTTGAAAAGATATGACCAAAATAAAACATCATCATCACCTTCTACATAAACAGTAAAACTTTTGTTGTAAAAAAGTCCTTTAGCCTCTTCAGCTTCTTTAGAGTATTCTATATTAGGCATAGATTATGTTTTCCATATTTATTGCATTAGAAGCCCATTTTCCTACTATTTCTGGAGAGTGAGTAGCAACTATTATTTGAGCGTTTGGGTTAAGTGAATTCAAGGAAGGTAGAATTTTACGTTGCCATGAAATATGGAGTGATAATTCTGGTTCGTCAGCCAAAAATATAGTTGGGTTGCTTTTTTGAAGTAGTGCTTCAGTCAAAAGGATTATAAGTTGTTTTTCTCCTGATGACAATTGATCTATAGGAAAGGCTTCTTTTGCTTTATGGACTATAAGACCTCCTTGGTTTTTATGAGAAGTAATGAATGTTTTTCCCTCTATAAATTCTTTTAGTAAGGATAAATAATCTTCAATAGGTTTAAATACTTTCTGTTTATCTTCTTGCAGTTCACTCGATAATGTAATTATTTTTCTTGTTCTCCTAAGTAAAGTTAGTGGTGTAACGTGGTTTACATACACTGGTGCATCTTCAGATTCAACACTTTTGTTTATAGCCTCTGCAGCTTTGGATATTGAATCTACATGAAGGTCTATACCATCTTTGATTTTTTTATCAAGAATTCCTAAATCTCTATATGCGTGTTGAAGTCTGACCCTTATGTCTTCTAATCCTTCTTCGTCTATTTCAATTTTTCTGTTGATAGATACATTATCAAATTCAGGGTTAAATAGCATTGATTTTAATACCTCTTTTTGAAACTTGGTAGATAATGCACTTACTTCGGACTCTAGCTGAAGTTGATATGTCGTAAAGTCATTCATTAATTTCATTAATTTAATGTCTACACTATTTAGAATTGGTTCTCTTCGACTTCGGTACTCATCAGGGGCAATATTGTCTTCACGATATACTGATAAAAAAGAAAGTCCAATCAAATCGCTCACTTGATTTTTCAATTCATCAATTTCTCGTTGAAGTTTTGGATGAAGACGTCCATTTCTATATCTATTGTAATGGATATCTCTAGAAATAATTGGAAAATGGTATTTGGTTCTACTTATTTGGTATGTCAATGATTTATATTCTAGCAATTCATCAGGGTTTTTAGTTACCTGAATTTTTTTATTACTCTTATCATTAGAAATTCGTATTATAATAGATTCGAATTGAAGGTTTGATAACTCTTCTAAGTCAACAGATAAAACAGCCTGCATAATGTTCATGAAAGTTGTTTTACCAGTACCATTTTTACCGATAAATATATTTACATCCTCATGAAATTGGGTTTTTATTTTATGCTGTCCCCAAAATCCAATAATTTCAATATCTTTTAGTTTGTACATTTCTATTGTTATATTAATTACTCCAACTAAACTACACACAAAACTACCAAAAATACACATGTGTAAAATGGTATTAATCTATTTAAAATAATTGTTAATAAGTAAAATACGTAAATACACCTAAATAAATCAGTTTTTATACCTGTTTTTATTGAGTGGGAATTAATATATCGTAAAGATCTTAAAACCAGCTATTTAAAAATGTGTTAAAACAAAAAAGTATCTATTTCTAGATGAAACAGACACTTTTTAATGATTTTTTAAGAAAAATCAATTTTTTTCAAAAAAGTTAAAAATAGTTCGATTTTAAGGTTGAAATAATGTGCTAAATTGGAAAATAGACTAAAAATATGAGATATTCTATTTGTATTATGGTTTAAGCCAAGAGCTTTGTGGTTTTACAATTAATCGGGCATTGTTATATGCCATTTTTAAGGTGAGACAGGTTCTGGCAGTATAAGTTGTATCATTAAGTTTATGAACAACAAGTGCTAAATCTGGGTTGGGGGAACCTGTTGTTAGGTTCAATGGAAGTAATAGCTGTATTCTACCATCATAATATTGTGGAACGGCTACCTTGTAATTTGTTCTAACTTTCTTTTTAGCTTCATCTATTGCTCCGATCAGTTGTCGTCTTATTTCTAATTTATCAGTGTTTTGCAAATGAACAGGAAATCTTGTTAAGTTGTCGTTAATAATATGGTCAATATCAGGGATTAAATCAAACTTAGGATTAAATAATAACAACTCAAGCTTTTCAAAGAAGTTTGCAATTTCAGGTATATCATTTGAAAAATTTCTTAGTAATTGATTATCACTTTTTTTTACAAAAGCTTTAAAACAAAAAGGAGTCGTTGTTCCAGGTCTAGGGTTTTTATATTCTTCAAATATGGCCCAAGTTTTCGGTTACTAAACCAGTATTAAAACAGGCATTCTTATTGTCTTTTGAGAACAAAATTTTATCTTCCTGTTTTAATTTTTTATACGTAAATTCTAAGTAATTTTTTAAGATAGAGTACTTCTTAGTTTGAGCATCTGAAAAATCCCAGTCTTCTTGATCTGCTAAATCCTCAGCTAAATATCTTATTGCATTATTGTAATTAGGGAAATAGGCGAATTTAAATAATTCATATTGAAAATTATTATTTCTAGGCATAGGGGGAGGGGGATTTGTAATTATAAAAAAAGCTGTCACAATCTGGACAGCTTTCTATATATACTTTTCTGTTTTTATCTTTTGTTTTGCAGATAAACCTGCAACCGCCTGTATATCAAATATGTATCAAAGATACAATTAATAGTTGAATAACCAATTTTGTTTCCTAAATATTAAATCAATAATATGTTTTTCTCTAGCTAAACCAGAAAAATATACAAATAATATACTCCAGTCAAGATAAAAACAATACCTGCGATATAGCGCATTACTTTTTCAATTTTGGTAATCTTATTGTAAAAGAACCCAACTTTATCAGCAGTAAAGGCGAGGAGGTAAGTGAACAGTAAAACAGGTAATCCAGTTCCAAAAGCAAAGACAATGGGGAGGAGCAATACGTCAGCAGAAGTACAATAAGGTTGTAGAAATTAACTGTTATTGGTGATAATAAAATGATTAACCTCTAGCCAAAAAGCTTTAAAACTATTATGTGGAACTTCACCAGGATACCAAGCTGCAAAAGACCAATATTCCCATGGTTCCTCAGCAAGTGGAGGGATTAATAAGAAATATTGTTCTTCACCAATCCCAGCAACAAGAAGACTGCGTTGTAATTTTTCACCAATGTCTTCGAGTCCCTCTTCAAGCCAAAGGTTAACTTGATATGGATCAATATTGTACATATAGTCAATTTTTTCGATAGGGTGAAAAGTTGGGTAAATACTAGAGGTAGCTTGAAAACCGTTGGTCGTAGTTATGAAATCAATGTAAGCTTTAGGGAGTTGAATGTCTAACCTTTTTTCTGTGGCTTTAATTTGTTGTGGAGTTGCAGGTTCAGTACCTAGCCATTGTTCTGTTATTGCTGATTCTGGGTAATCAAAATCTCCCAATTTAATGGCATTAATCGAAACTGTTTTAAGTAATTGGGGATAAGGTGTGCTCATTGAAGTTTTAGTCAAGTCAAATTCCATCATATAATTTTCGGGGCTTTTTAAAGTTTGAATTTCGTTTTCTGAACAAGATAGAACGAAAAAGAAAGAGGTGCTTTAGATTCATCTTTGAAAAGATAATGCTATTCAAACAAATAAGGCTCATGTTCATAAGCCATCGTTCTGATATTTTCTAATACTCTTCTCATATAAACCCTCCAAAATGTATGAGTAAACAGCCAGTTAAGCGGATAGAGCAATGGATTTTTAGCATGTAAAGTATAGGAATATTCCACGAGTATTTTTCCTTCGGCTATAGCTGTTGTTTTCCATTCGCCTACAAAAGCTGTAAAACCCAGCATCCAAGATTGGAAATGATCGACTTTAATTTTCCAATATTCATTTTCTATCCGTTCCAGTACACTGTCCATAGAAGCAAAACCACCTTTTTGAGAAAGAGATGGAGCAACGTAAACTTTTTTACTCGAACCTATTTGCCCCCAATTAGCATCATCAGTTGTATGAGTGACTTTAGGCATAATTAGAAAGCCTGTATGCACTTTGGTGACATCGCATAACATGGGCGTCTTAAATGCACGTTCAAGTGAACATTCAAATTGTGCGGTTATTTTGGTGTGAAATTTCAAAGGGAGACTTATTTTTTACCATAAACAAAATCACTTCCTTTAGGAAGGTTTTGCATGGCTTGAGCTAGTTCTAATGGGGGAGTGGTTAATTTCCTTTTCGATAAATCAATCCAAGCACCTTCTAATTTAATATGGGCACTTTTTTCGCCTTTAGAATTAAAGATCTCGTGGTATAGACACCATTTAGAACCGTCTGCTTTACTTGGACCACTCAATAAGTTAATCGTTATGATATCATCAGGACTTAACTCACGGATAAAAGAACATTCTTCTCTAAAGATAATTGGACCGAGATTTAAATCCTCAAAACGCTTGGCATCATAACCTAAAGTATTGAAATAACGAATCCGAATATGTGCGCCATAATCGTAATAAGCAGAGTGACGAACATGGCGGTTTTGATCTACATCAGCCCACCTTACTTCAATTTCTTTTTCAAAACTTTCCATGATTGTTTGTGTTGGTTATCGATTCACAAAATTACGATTTATTTAGGTTTCTTATTTTTCAAAGGTGAAAAAAATACTTGTTTCAGTGCTGAATGAAATTATAGAAGACTAAAGAATCCATTTGTTTTGATTTATAATTAAAGTTTTTTACTTTGGTTAGATGACGCCCCAAACATTACTCAAAAAACTCCTAAGACAAGGAGAAGGTATAACCGTTGAATTTAAAACTGCTCAACAAAAGCTCAATAAAGATGCTTTTGAGTCCATTTGCGCTTTTCTGAATAGGAAAGGTGGCTATCTAATATTAGGGGTAAATGACAGAAAACAAATGATAGGTATTCGTGAAGATGCTCTGCAAGGAATATTAGATACTGTCGTTGTTAATTCTAATAATCCTCAAAAATTAACCCCTCCTTATTATTTAACTCCAGAAGTTGTCAATATCAAAGGAAAAAAGTTGATAGTTATTTATGTTCCAGAAAGTTCACATGTACATAGTACAGCTGGAAAAATATTTGATAGAAACGAGGATGGAGATTTTAACATTACTAATAATGCAACACTTGTTTCACAGCTGTATTTAAGAAAACAGAACAGTTATACAGAAAATCAAGTTTTTCCATTTGCTACAATAAATGATTTTAAACCAGAGCTTTTTGATAAGGTAAGAGCTTTAGTTCGAAATCAAAAACCCAATCATCCTTGGATTGAATTAAGTAATGAAGATTTATTAAAATCGGCAGGATTATATAAGCATGATATACAAACAGGTAAGGATGGATATACACTTGCGGCAATTTTATTATTAGGAAAAGACCGTGTGGTTTTAAGTGCTTTATCCCATCATAAGACCGATGCCATTGTTCGAGTTGAGAATAAAGACCGCTATGATGACCGCAATGATATTCGATTGAATTTATTAGAAAGTTATGAGATACTAATGGAGTTTGTAGCTAAGCATCTGCCTAATAAGTTCCATCAAGAAGGGAGCCAAAGGATTAGTCTCAGAGACCACATCTTTAGAGAAGTGGTAGGAAATATGTTGATTCACAGAGAATACGCAAGTGGTTTTCCAGCAAAAATTATTATAGAAGAAAATCATGTAATAACTGAGAACTGGAACAAACCACGGGGATATGGAAATATCGACCCTTCTAATTTTACTCCTTATCCTAAAAATCCAATGATAGCCCGTTTTTTCAAGGAGATTGGTTGGGTAGATGAATTAGGGTCAGGTGTTCGTAAAGTCTTTCGTTTTACACCACTTTATACCATCGGAGCTCAACCAAAATTTATAGAAAATGATGTTTTTAAAACAATCATCCCCTTAAAAGTTGGGACTGTGGAAGAAACTGTGGAAGAAACTGTGGAAGAAACTGTGGAAGAAACTGTGGAAGAAACTGTGGAAGAAATTATTTTAAGGTTGATAACAAGTAATCCGCAGGTAACTGCAAAAGAGATGGAAGAAGCAACTGGTTTAACGAGAAGGGGAGTGGAATACAATATAGATAAGTTAAAGAAGTTAGGTATTATTCAAAGAGAAGGATCAACC
Source organism: Bacteroidia bacterium (assembly GCA_030426105.1). Classification (GTDB taxonomy): domain Bacteria; phylum Bacteroidota; class Bacteroidia; order Flavobacteriales_D; family Parvicellaceae; genus S010-51. Next base: position 9,274 of record JAUHZI010000123.1, read on the forward strand.
AAATCTGGTAGTTGGATTATTCTATGATGGGAGTAAATAAGCATAAAAAAAGTCCTACTTAAAAAAGCAGGACTTTTGATGAACTAAAAATAATAAAGGGCTTAAAAATGAATCGTAAATTCTACTCTTCTGTTTTTAGCTTTTCCTTCTTGTGTATTGTTGTCAGCAATTGGTCTAGTAATTCCATAACCTTCAGCACGTAGACGTTCTGCAGCAATTCCTTTTTTAATCAAGTATTGTTCAGCAGCGTGTGCTCTGTCTTTAGATAATTGTAGATTTTTAGCAGCATCACCTGAGCTATCAGTATGACCTTCGATATCTAATTTATAAGTTGGATTTTCATTTAAAATGGTATA
>JAUHZI010000124.1 GCA_030426105.1 Bacteroidia bacterium
CTTACTCTGTAAACTTTCCTGATCATACACTTCCATCAAAGACTGCAACTCAGAATACAACTCCTCAGATCGCTTTTCTTCCTTACTATATTGATGAACAGTTGAATCAACATAATATCCATAAGCGATATAAAGAATCATCAACAACGTGACATAAAGCAGAAATGGCAAATTCTGAAAAACCCCTGTTTTAAAAAGCAATTCTCCAGACACCACCCCCTTAATAGGGTTTGATATTTTCATCTTCTTATCACTCATATCCTTTCCGCCACTCTTAATTTTGCACTTCGCGCTCTATTATTCCTCGCTATCTCCTCTTCCGATGGAACGATCGGTTTTCTATTCACTTCCTTAAAAGGCCTAATCAAATTCCCATAAAAATCCTTCTCCTGCACACCCTCTACATTCCCTGTTTTAAAAAAACGCTTCACCATTCTATCCTCTAACGAATGATAAGTAATCACTGAAAAACGCCCCCCTTTCTTTACCACATCTAAACTTTGTTTCAACAGACTTTCCAACACCTTCATCTCATCATTCACCTCTATCCTTAAAGCCTGAAACAACTTTGCGAAAAACGTATGTTCTTTATGCGGCAAATAGAGCCCTATCATCAACTCTTTCAACTCCCCTATTGTTCCAATCTCCTTATCACCCCTTCTATCAACAATTCTTTTCGCTACTTTATATGCATTTGACAGCTCCCCATACACCTTAAACACATACCTCAAATCAACCTCTTCATACTCCATCAACACATCTTTAGCCGTCTTCACCACATCCCGATTCATCCTCATATCCAAGTCCGCATCAAAACGAAAGGAAAACCCTCTTTCCGCTGTATCAAACTGATACGAAGACACTCCCAAATCAGCCAACACACCATCAACAGGCAACGCACCAGGAATCATCCTTAAATAATTCTTCAGATAACCAAAGTTTTGACGAACAAACGTAAAACGTTCATCCTCTATTAAATTACGCTCAGCATCTTCATCCTGATCAAAACCAACGAGCTTTCCTTCTTTAAGACACGACAAAATATACCTTGAATGCCCACCTCCTCCAAAAGTAACATCCACATATACTCCATCAGGATCAACAATCATGTTATCCACAGAGTCTTTCAATAATACTGGTATATGATATTTATTTTCAGTCATCCAAATCAGAATTGCCCATTACTTCAGCTGCCAATTGATCAAAGTCTTCCCAATCCTCTCCCATAAGATCTTCATACTTCGTTTTATCCCAGATCTCCCAGAGATCCACATTAGCAACAAGGACAATTTCCTTTTGAACACCAGCCCATCCTAACAATCCTTTAGGTAAAAGAATTCTTTCGTTAGAATCAGCAACTACCTTAGTAGCTCCTTTTTGAAACATGCGGGCAAACTTTCTATCCTTTGCTTTAAAACGATTCAACGTACGAAGTTTAGACATCACTACCTCCCACTCACTCATAGGATACAGAGATAAACAATCATCAACACCTCTAGAAATAACAAAAGTTCCCTGGTCATCGGCAGACAATTGTTTGCGCATCTCCGCTGGCAAGAGCAACCTACCCTTAGCGTCGACTTTACAATGATATTCCCCTATGAAACCAGTCATATTTTTACTTCACTCAGTTTTAATCAGATACAAAAATATACGTTTATACCCACATTTCCCCACAATAATACAATTTGTGAATAACTTTTACAAACTTTAACAAAACAAAACAAAACAAAACCCTTTAAAAACAAGAAAAGAAGCCCATTTTAACTTAGTGGTAAAAAGTGGGAGAATGTTGATAAAATCATTTTTTTTTACAACAAAAACAGAAAGCCCAAAAACACCTCTACTAAATCCTAAGTTTTACTTACATTTGCACACTAAAACACAACACAATGGAGATTACATCGGCCGAGTTCACAATGAGCAATTCAGATTACCGAAAATGCCCTACCCCAAACAAACCTGAATATGCATTCATAGGGAGGTCTAACGTTGGAAAATCATCGTTAATCAACATGCTCACCAACAGAAATGCATTAGCAAAAACATCTGGAAAACCTGGGAAAACGCAGCTCATCAACCACTTTTTAATCAACAAAGAATGGTATCTTGCAGACCTTCCAGGGTATGGTTATGCAAAAGTTTCAAAAAAGAGTAGAGCTACCTTTCATAATTTCACTGTAGAATACCTTCAAAACAGAAAAAATTTACTCTGTGTTTTTGTCTTATTAGACTCCAGAATACCCCCACAAAAAATCGATCTAGAATTCATGGAATTCTGTGGAGTAAAAGGCATTCCTTTCGTAATGTGTTTCACCAAAATTGACAAACTAAAACCCAGCGCTCTTAAAACAGCTGTTGAAAACTATAAGAAAAAAATGTTTGAACAATGGGAAGAAATCCCCCAAATCTTTATTAGTTCTGCAACTAACAAAGATGGACAAGACGAACTCCTAAACTTTATTGAAAGTGTAAACGAAAGTTTTGAAATTTAAATCACTATCACTTTTTACATGTGATTAGCATAAGATAAGAAATAAAATATTTACATTTGTTTACAAGAAACTTAAAACTAAAATAAATTACATACAATGTCTAAATTTAAAGCAGAGATTGATTCTTTCATGGACAAAGTGAAAGAAAAAAACGGTCATGAAAAAGAATTCTTACAAGCGGTAGAGGAAGTTGCCGAAGTTGTAATTCCATTTATTGCTGACAAACCTAAGTACCAAGCTGGAAAAATTCTTGAGCGAATGATTGAACCAGAACGTACTATTATGTTTAGGGTTCCATGGACTGATGACCAAGGAAACACTCAAGTAAACAGAGGATACAGAGTTGAATTTAACTCTGCGATTGGGCCTTACAAAGGAGGTTTAAGATTCCATCCTTCTGTAAACCTTTCTATTTTAAAATTCTTAGGGTTTGAACAAATATTCAAAAACTCATTAACAACATTACCTATGGGTGGTGGTAAAGGAGGTTCTGACTTCAACCCTAAAGGGAAATCAGATAACGAAGTAATGCGTTTTTGCCAATCTTTCATGACTGAACTAGCTAGACATATTGGACCAAACACTGACGTTCCGGCTGGAGATATTGGCGTTGGAGGAAGAGAAATAGGTTACATGTTTGGTCAATATAAAAGACTAAGAAATGAGTTTACAGGAGTATTAACTGGAAAAGGAATTAACTGGGGAGGTTCTTTAATTAGACCTGAAGCAACAGGTTATGGTACGGTATATTTTGCTAAAGAAATGTTAGCAACTAAAGGTGATGATTTCCATGGAAAAACTGTTGCAATATCAGGTTCTGGAAATGTTGCCCAATACGCTCTAGAAAAAGTATTACATTTTGGAGGTAAAGTTATTACTGTTTCTGATTCTTCTGGATATGTTTCTTCTGAAAACGGCTTCCATTCTGAACACTTAGATTTCTTAAAAGAGCTAAAGAATGTTAGAAGAGGACGTGTAAAAGAGATTGCTGACAAATTTGATGGTTTTGTATTCCACGAAGGAGAAAGACCATGGGGGGAGAAAGTTGACATTGCTCTACCATGCGCAACTCAAAACGAATTAAACGGAGAAGAAGCTAAAACTCTTTTAGCTAATGGATGTATTTGTGTAGCTGAGGGAGCTAACATGCCATCAACACCAGAAGCTATTGAGGCTTTCCACAACGCTAAAATACTTTTCTCTCCAGGAAAGGCTTCTAATGCTGGAGGAGTAGCTACTTCTGGTTTAGAAATGTCTCAAAATTCCTTAAGAATGAACTGGACTTCAGCTGAGGTAGATGAAAAACTTCATAACATTATGAAATCCATCCACCAACAGTGCGTTGAATACGGACAAGAAGGAGACTATGTTGACTACGTAAAAGGAGCAAACATCGCAGGTTTCGTAAAAGTTGCTGACGCCATGTTAGACCAAGGAGTAGTATAATCTATATTTAACCAAAGAAGCAAACCCCAATAATGAATATTATTGGGGTTTTGCATTCTATTTACTCAAGTAACAGCAGTAACACATGCCTAAGATAGACATTTTACATTTGGACTGGCCTAACTCAGAAAGAGACCTAAACATCTCTATACCTGTCTTAGTACATCTAAAAAAACAATTTAATTACACTGTAACTTCAAAAAACATTTTCAATGGTCTATATTATTTAAAAAAATATAAACCTAAAACTTTATTACTATCCAACGCTATTGGAGCTGAGATCAATTATATTGTATCGAAATACGCTTATTTATCAGGAATACAAGTTATTACCTTAACATCTGAAGGTAACTTTGAAAAAAACCACATGTCTTCCTTTATTTGGGGATGGAACAAGGAGCATAAATTCTACCATCATCTTCAAAACATATGGTCAGAAAGAGCCTTAAAGCTAGCTATAGATCACACCCCAGAATTTGAATCCATAAGTTTTGTAGGCGGAGGAACTGGATTCGACAAGTACAAACTACTCCCTAAATACCAACAATCTGACTTTCACAAGGATTACCCTGAAACAAAAAAATACAAAAGCATAGTAGGCATAACGACCTATGGACTATACGAACACCTTAAAAATGCTGAATATGTAAAAGAGCACAAAATAGCTGAAAGGCATGGACAAAATCAAGTTGAAATGTACCAAAAAGACTTTCACACTTTAAAAAAAGCATATAGCCAAGTTGTTTCAGAAAACCCTGAAACATTATTTATTTTGAGAACCCACCCTCTATCAAAGACAATAAAAGACACTGAATTTGAAGAATGTATCAACCTCCCTAATGTTTTTTTCTCCATTCCTGGAAATAAAGATTTAAATACATTTAACAATAATTTATCTGTAATAGACTGCGTTGCACTATCTTCACTATGGATAGCATATGAAAGTACCACAATAATGGAAGCTTGGCTACTTGAAAAACCTACCACTGTCTTCAACCCTACTACTTTTGACTTTAAAAGAGAGGCTAACTATAAAGGATGTACTAAGGTTTCAACAATCGAAGCACTTTCTAAAAATATAAAAGAGACTGTTTCAGGAATAGAAAACAAAGAGTTTAAAGCACTGGAGGCCACACGAGAACAAATCATTAAAGATACAATTGGTTTTGCTGATGGAAAAAACCATATTAGGGTTGCTCAACGTATCAATAAACATCTTACATCTCAAAAAGAACAAATTATAACTACTGAAAACATCCCCTCAAAACTAATGTGGAAACATTTTATTAACTTTATAAAACAAAAGAGCAAACTCTATCAAATGTACAATCCACACGTACTTAAGGTATACAAACAAAACGACAAGGCAATTTTTGAAAAATATTACAAGGATTACTCAGAAAGCACAAGTATTACCTAGCAATACTCGATCATCCCCAAAACAAACTAACCTACCCAAAAACAAAAAAAAGAGCAACAACAATAATGAACAAAAAAAACATAATACGATTTATGTTCTGGATAAGGTTAAAAAACACTTTTAAACTTTTCCCTAACAAATTGAAATTTAAGCTTTTTAAAGTATTGCTTACAATTTTCGCTCTAACCATTGCAGACTTATTAGGAATAGCTCTATTCATCCCTCTTTTACTACTACTACTTAAAGAGAACTACATAGAAGAATACCCTCTATTAAAAAATATATACCTAGAATTAGACTTTCTAAGTATTAATCAGTTTACCATTCTAATATTAATAACCATCTTTTTATTGGTATTAATTAAAACCTTTATTTCTTATTACATCTCTAGATACCAAACAAAGTTAATTTTCGATATACAATCAAAACTATCTTCTTTAACATTAGACGCATACCTATATAGTGATTACAATTATTTAAAAAAGAAAAACTCCAATAATATTGTATGGGAAATTAACGCACTTCCTATGTATTTCACCAAATTTCTAGTTATACCTTTTATAACTTTTTTAAACGAGATACTCATTACTACAATATTAGCAGTAAGCTTACTTTATTTAAACCCAAAGCTCATCATTATTAGCGCAATAATCCCTATAATCTATATATTTTATCGTATAACTAATAAAAAAATTCAAGCTTTACAACAGAGGCTAGCACATGTTGCTCCAAAACTAAATAGCATAGCTCAACAATCGGTTTTTGGGCATATAGATATCCTTTTAAGCCAAACTAAGAAAAACTACATTAAACAATACGATGAATACCTTGACGAGAACAAAGAGTTAAACACTAAGGTATTCACATACATCTACATTCCCTCTAAACTTATTGAAGTAGGTATTATTTCTGTAATTATTATACTTATTATAATAGGGCTACTCTCCAATCAAAATAATGAAGACACGATAAACTTCCTAGGATTGTTTGCCATAGCTGCATACAGGCTTATTCCCTCATTCAACCGAATTACAGTTTCTTTAATGAACTTTAAAAGCTATCAATACACACTTGTATCTTTAGGTAAGACATTGTCACTTCTGAGAAACAAAAAGACTACAAACGCAAATGATCCACTAACCTTTAATCAATCAATAGCTCTTAAAAACATCTCTTTTTCATACAAAAAAGGAGTTCCAATTATAGATGATTTTTCTCTCACTATTAACAAAGGGGACAACATTGGAATAGTTGGAAAATCAGGTTCTGGGAAGTCTACTTTAATGAGCATTATATTAGGAGTATTTACCTCATACGAAGGAGACATTCTAGTCGACAATCAAAAAATAACATCAAAAAACATTAACTCTTGGTTTAGAAAAATTGGCTATGTCCAACAGAATATCTTTTTACTAGATGGTACTATTAGAGAAAATATAGCGTTTGGGAAGTTACCCCATGAAATTGACGATAACAAAGTCCTAGAGTCCATTGAGAAAGCGAGCTTAACAGAGCTCATTGATAGCCTACCAAATGGCATTAACACAAAAGTCGGAGAGCTCGGGAATGCAATTTCTGGAGGACAAAAGCAAAGAATAGGAATTGCAAGAGCGTTATACTCAGACTCTGAGATACTACTTTTTGACGAAGCAACATCAGCCCTAGACGAAACAACTGAAAAGACAATTATTGAGACGATAAAAAAATTATCAAAATCAAATCAAAAACTAACAACAATTACAATTGCTCATAAACTATCTTCACTTGAGTATTGCAACAAAATAATCGACATTAACAAAACTACTTAAACTGGATAAATGAATAAGAAAAAGCTAATCGGTATCATTATCTTGTGCTTCTTTATTGTGCTTCGTTTCACTTTTTTGGATCAAGATACGCACTCAAGAATGATAGAAGGGATTAATCAAAATGATGAAGTTTTTTACACACACAAGGGATTCATAAAATATCTAGCAAGTGAAGAAAGACTTGGAAAAGAGAGTAAAGTCGCTCCCTTTTCTAACAATTTCTCTACCTATAATGCGCATATTTCTTATCTATCATTTAAAATCTTTGGAAACAATTATTATGGGCTCAGAATACCAGCTGTTCTAATGTCTCTCATTGCTTTACTTTTACTCTACAAGACAGGTCTTTCTTTATACAACAGCAATCTCTATATCTTATATGGCGCAATGCTTCTGCTATTTTCTGATTTTTATTTTTTTATTTTTAGTCGATTTCAAACACCACAAATATATTCTATCTTCATTATCTCGCTGATACTCTATATTTTTCATAATAAAAACCTAAAATTTAATACCAAGAGTTTTTTGCTTGGCCTAATTGGCACAATAGCAGTACTAAACTTTTATTTATTCAACTTATTCTTACTCGCTTCGATTGGACTTTATTTACTTACCATCTCAATAAGAAAGAAAAACATCAGCACTTTAGTCTATTCATTATTTGGAGTCTTATTAGGCGGTTTTATATTTTTTATATCAATAGAAGGTTCTATCCAAGATTATTTTAAACTATTACAGGAACACAATGACCAATTTAAACTGATAACCAATGAGGTGAGTTTCACAGAGAAGATAATAAATACAGCAAAAAAGGTTATTGCAATATTTACAACAAACCTATTTAGGTTTAACCCTATTTTCTTATGGGCTTTCATATCTATACCCATTATCTCATTTGTAAATATAATTAAGAAAAAAAGCAATAAAACAGAATTGTTCCTCTTCTATATTATTATATTTATAATAGCGCAGAACTCTTTTGCATCTAGCTACCCATATAAAAAACTTATTGTTTTAGCACCCATTTCTTTTATTGCTTTGATATATATATTCAAACAAATTTCAGAAAGAAAAATCTCACCACCTCTAATCCTGTTTTCTTCCATAACATCTCTAATAATCTATTTATATTCAATTAAAGTAAACTATTCTCCAGAGTATTGGGCTACCGAAAAGTTTGGATATAATTACATTCCCTTAAAATCGACATATATATACCTACTCCTTCTAGGGTTCATTTTTTTCTTAATTTTTATTTCTCTATACACATACAAAAACATAAGACTAAAACTGACTTACCCTATAGTTGCTTTTTCACTCCTACTTATTATAATTGAGCTAGATTACTTCATAATCAATCCTGAATTCACATATAAAAACACATTGCTGAAATACGCAAAAACAATTAAGGAAAATAGAATCACAGGTGGCTACGCAAAAGCATACTCTTTATACTCTGAAGCAACACCAGACTTCACTCCTATTCGGTTTAAAGACAGCTATAAAGCAGAAGTTGAGAAAGAGATTTATGCAATAACGAAAAAACATAAAACATTTAGAATTGAGCACTACAGAAAAGCAAATGATGTAAATAAAAACACTGGAGAACAAATCACTTTTGGAAAAACAAAGTACCTAATCATAGATAAAAGTTATCAAAAAGATAGTCTTTACTGCTTATACTTAATGAAAGATCTAGAAGAAGAAAAGTAACGACTTTATTATACTTTTCAAACTAGTCATACACAATTAGAAAAATAGAAAACATCAGAATTCTCCATAGACAACAACAAAACGTCCTCTTCCTAGAGGGAATTTGCACTAGGGCTACCTTAAAAAAGCTAGAAATGAATATAAGTTTACTATATTTGTTAACAATCGTAATTGGTGTTTTTTATATTGACTCTAAAGCAGAGCTATTATAGCCTCAACACATCATTATTGATGGATATAAACATAGTTTTAATTAATTGTAAGTCTTGATGTACCATTTAAAATTAATAGACCGAAAAGAGAAAATATTCGCTAAAGATATTGATGATAACAAAAACGATCTAGAAAACATTGTTTCAAAATCTAAGTTTTTAGTATTAGGAGGAGCAGGAACAATAGGTCAAGCAGTCACTAAGGAGATTTTCAAACGAAACCCTCTAAAATTACATGTTGTTGATATTAGTGAGAACAATCTGGTAGAGCTTGTTAGAGACATCAGAAGCTCTTTTGGATATATTCAAGGTGATTTTAAAACATTCGTTTTAGATATCGCTTCGTTGGAATACGATGCATTTATTGAGCACGATGGAGACTATGACTATGTCTTAAACTTGTCTGCTTTAAAACACGTGAGAAGTGAGAAAGATCCGTTTACATTAATGAGAATGATTGAAGTAAATATTTTAAAT
>JAUHZI010000125.1 GCA_030426105.1 Bacteroidia bacterium
ATGTAGCTGGGTCAACTGTTAAACAAGATGGTAAAACAATTTCATACCAAAACACACGGTTAGTGCTATTGTTAGGAAATGGAAACTCAAAATTAGAAGTCAAAAAGCTCATTGTACCCGTAGAAGTTCCAAAAAGCGTTCCTGGTGATTGATCCAACGACATTCTATGTCTATAGTATGAGGTATAAATTCCCTGTTGCAGAACGATTGGATATTCATCAGCACATTTATTTTCATAGGTTCCTTCAAAGCGCCACCCCAACAGATGCCTTCTTTCCGAGTTTCGACAAACGCCATCATCTTCACAACAAGTATAGTGATTCCAACTAATCACAATAGTATCTGTCGTCTGAATACTATCAAAAGAGAACTTTACCCTTCCTATTGGATTAGCAGGTAAACAAGCTTTATTGCTTGAGTTATATGTTTGATCAAAAGTCAACGGTTGAGGAGCTCCCCCATTGATTGTATATGTAAAACTTGATAAATTAAAAGAACTATAATAATTACTAACCATATAGGTAGTCCAACCATTAAACAAATCAATATTCGTATTATAAGCTGTCCCTGTTCCATCATTCGTAATCGTTAACGAAGCTGGAAAGTCACCTGTTCCATTATTTCCAAAACAAGATCCATTATTTCCTCCACTTCCAGTTCCTCTTGTATATCCACTCCATTTTGTAAAAACTAAATTTGGAGCTTCTCCAGGAAAGACAATGTTTGCTCCGTCAGTTAATGTTTGACATTGTTGCCCATTACACCCCCAATAATAGGAGAAAAATGATGCCGTCCCAGCACATTGGACAATACTTATATTTTCACATATTGTAATACTTTCGCCTGGATCAAATAGATTATCACCATTTCCTACGGTTGTGAAATCTGCTCCATTTAAAACAATATTCTCAGTAAAACCAGTAGTTGTATTTGTCCCTATACTTACAGAGTTTACCATAACCCCAGAACCATGTTGATCTTCAAGCGTAAATGTTGCTAATGGACCACTTCCACCATTGATAATAGTTATACAACGATCAAAAACATCTCCCACTGAACCAGTAAAACTTTGATTGGTTATATTCGTAATAGATAAGTTAGGTATTGTTATCGCGTAAACATTACTTTGATGTGTAAATGTTCCTGGAGTAATTGCCCCTGAACTATTAATTGCATCAAAATCAAACAAAACATTATTCAATATCGTTCCCCCACCATCAATAAATGTTTGAACATCACACCCAGTTTCAATCTGGATTGAAAAACTGTAACTAGATAATGTATTTAAGTCTGGTATAACAAAAACTGGATTTTCTAAATCTGAAATATCAACTTCTGTGGCGTTATTCGCTGTTCCAGCAATGTAATTTATCCCTCCTGGCAAAGTAATTGTCACAGTATCATTGGCAATGGTAAACGGAGAAGGATTCTCCATATTCACAACAAAATCAGCTGTCCCAAGACAAGGTGTCAATCCATTACTTACACTAGAGTTTACCAAAATCAAATTGCTTTGACTGTAAATTGATATAGAAAAAATAAAAGCTAAAACCAAGAGGCTTAACTTTGAATATATAGGGTTTTTTATCATATCTAACACATTAATTAAAAAAAAGACGAGTAGAACTAGACCTAGTTGCCTTTTTTATAGAGCAAAAATATACTATTAATCATTTTTATTAACAAGTATTTGTGACTTATTGTCTTAAGATTTTATATAAAGCAGACATTTTTTCAGATAAAACTTTTTAAACCATTAAAAACCATGCTATTCAGTCAGTTTTTTAGAGATGGACAATTTTTTGAGGACACTGAATTGAGTTTAATTAAAATTATAAAAAATGGATTTCAATAAGTTTACAACAAAGTCTCAACAAGCTATCTCTGAGGCCAGACAAATAGCTGTTGAAAACAACAATCAACAAATTGAAAATGGACACCTATTAAAAGGGGGCTTCATAGTTGATGAAAATATATTTCCACATATCTTTAAGAAAATGGGAGTTAACCTTACTGTTTTCAAACAAGCTTTAGATAGTATTATCGTCTCCTACCCAAGAGTAACAGGAGGGAAAGAACAACTCTCCAGAAATGCACAAGTAACTCTTGACAACGCGTTAAGTACAGCAAAAAAAATGAACGATGATTTTGTTTCTTTAGAGCATATTTTATACGGGATTTTGGCGAGTTCAGGAAGCACTACCCAACTACTTAAAGATCATGGATTTAGCACTAAAGAATTAGACCATATAATTCAAGATCTTAGAAAGGGGAACAGAGTTACTTCTCAAAGTCAAGAAGAAACTTACAATTCCTTAGCTAAATATGCTAACAATCTTAATCAACTAGCTAAAGAAGGAAAGCTAGATCCTGTTATTGGTCGTGATGAAGAAATAAGAAGAGTACTTCAAATTTTGACAAGAAGAACAAAAAACAACCCCATTCTCATTGGAGAACCAGGAGTTGGAAAAACTGCTATTGCTGAAGGAATTGCACACAGAATTATAAGCGGAGATGTACCTGAAAATTTGCAAGGAAAAACGATTTACTCTCTAGATATGGGAGCATTAATTGCTGGGGCAAAATACAAAGGTGAATTTGAAGAGCGCTTAAAAGCTGTTATTAAAGAAGTTACAAGCTCTGATGGTGAAATCATTCTATTTATTGATGAAATTCACACTCTTGTTGGTGCTGGAGGAGGTCAAGGTGCTATGGATGCTGCAAATATTCTAAAACCCGCTTTAGCTAGAGGGGAGCTTAGATCTATTGGAGCAACGACTCTAGACGAATATCAAAAATACTTTGAGAAAGATAAAGCCCTAGAAAGAAGGTTTCAAAAAGTTATTGTAGACGAACCTGATACAGAGGATGCTATTAGTATTTTGAGAGGAATTAAAGAAAAATATGAAACACATCATAAAGTACAAATCAAGGATAGTGCTATTATTGCTGCCGTAGAGTTATCTCAACGATACATAACTAGTCGTTTTCTACCTGATAAAGCTATTGATTTAATTGATGAGGCTGCTTCCAAATTAAGAATGGAAATCAACTCTAAACCAGAAGAGCTAGATGAAATCGAACGCAAAATCATGCAACTCGAAATCGAAAGAGAAGCAATTAAAAGAGAAGGGGATACTAAAAAACTTGCTTTACTAGCGGAAGAGTTATCTGAACTAAACGAAAAAAGAGATAGCTTCTTAGCTAAATGGAAAAGTGAAAAAGAGGTTGTTGAAAAAATTCAAAATTCCAAAGAAGAAATTGAACGATTAAAACTTGAAGCTGAACAAGCAGAACGCTCAGGAGACTTTAGTCGTGTTGCCGAAATTCGATACAGCCTTTTAAAACAACTCGAAAGTGATGTTGAAGATGCAAAAAAAGAACTTGCTGAAATTCAACTCAATTCTAAAATGATTAAAGAAGAAGTTGACTCAGAAGAAATTGCTGATGTTATTGCTAGATGGACGGGAATTCCTGTAAGCAAGATGCTTGAAAGCGAAAGAGCAAAGTTATTGAAACTTGAAGATGAGATTGGTAAGCGAGTTGTTGGTCAACTTGATGCAATAGAGGCGGTCTCTGATGCAGTAAGAAGAAGTCGAGCTGGCTTACAAGACTCTAACAAACCTATTGGTTCTTTTATTTTTCTTGGAACAACAGGTGTTGGAAAAACAGAACTTGCTAAGGCTTTAAGTGAATACTTATTCTCTGATGAAAATGCTATGACTAGAATAGACATGAGTGAATATCAAGAACGACACGCTGTTTCAAGATTAGTTGGAGCTCCTCCTGGTTATGTTGGGTATGATGAAGGTGGACAATTGACTGAAGCTGTTAGAAGAAAACCTTACTCTGTAATTCTTCTAGATGAAATTGAAAAAGCACACCCTGATGTCTTCAACATCTTACTTCAGGTTCTCGATGATGGAAGGTTAACAGATAATAAAGGTCGTGTTGTTGACTTCAAAAACACAATCATCATTATGACTTCAAATATTGGCGCTGAGGTTATTCAAGATAGCTTTGATCGTTTTGAACTAAAGTCTCATCTAGAACAAATTGAGGTGATTGAAAACACAAAGGATAAAGTATATACTATTCTTAAACAAACTGTAAGACCAGAGTTTTTAAACCGTATTGACGAAACCATCATGTTCCAACCTTTAACATTAGAGAACATAAAGGATATTGTAAAAATTCAGTTGAACAAACTCAGAGAAAGGTTGCTTAAAAATGATATTCAACTATCTATTACCAGTGAAGCTATCAACGAAATTGCAAAGTTAGGATACGATCCTCAATTTGGAGCTAGGCCAGTGAAAAGAGTGGTACAAAAAGAAGTTCTCAACCAATTATCTAAAGCTTTACTTTCTAACAAAGTTTCGACATCTGACACTATAGAATTGACCGTTATTAATGGAGGTTTAGAATTTAAACAGACAGTTTCAACTCCTGTATAACTTTAAGTTAATAAATCAACACATAAAAAAATCCCAAGTTGTGTACAATTTGGGATTTTTTTATCTCAACTTTTAAGTTAAAATTACAGTGCACAATTTACTTTTAAGATATCTTCAACAGCGTTATTAAATAAATCAAATAGTATTTCATCATCCAAGAAAAATGTTTTTGCTGTACATAACTCTTTATTTAAAATTTCCCATTGATTTTTATTTAAAATTTCTCCATCACCTCCCCTAACTTCATTCACAAAGCTTCTTAATTGCATAATTTGAGATTCAGAAACAATAAAGTTCTTAATTTCTTTTAACTTAATCGAATTAGGATTATAACATTTAACTCTTCTCGCTAATTCTACTAAATGTCTCAGTTAAGTTGGATAATCACCTTTTGGTCCTTCAATAACATCTTCAATTTGAGAATTAGGCAAATCAAAAAATACACCTCCATTAATAATTTGAATTGTTCCATTACTTGGGTCATATAAATTAGCATCTCCAGTTACATTCTCGATAGCATTTTCGACACCGTATATATGTAGTGTTAAGACATTTTCATTCGTTAAATTTCCCATTTGGTGAATTAGGTGATGCCCTACTCCAACTATTTCTCCATATTCAAAATTACTTCTCGTTAATGTTTTTAAGCGACCACTTTCTTCCCTGAAAGTTGCATGCTCATTTTCACCAAAAACCTGAACAGCTCCCCAAGTCGTATAACCATGATTATGAATTGCAGACATATCACCTGGCAACCATGACATTACCATTATTTCAAAATTTGGAGCTTTATACACCATTTTTCGTCCATAACTATCTTTGATAGGATGTTTAAAATCTGCCCATGGTTCTAGATCTTCTTTTTGAACAGCAGCAGCCTTAATAACCTCTACAACTTCATGAGGTTTGACTATTTTTTTTGACGCTAATTTTTCTTTTATGTAAGCTAGTGATTTTGGTAACTCCATCAGACACTATTTTAAATTAAATTCGAGTGCAAAAATAACAAGAAGTTCTCAATCTTTGGGTAACATAAATCACTTTATATCCGCTATTCGTCATAAGGTTTTAAGGTTATCACAACACTCCTTTTTCGAACGTCTTCAACATGAAAGAATTATTATCATATATACACATCAATTAAGTCCCAGTATTTATTTATTTTTACACCATGGACTTCAAACTACATTCAAACTTCAAACCTACAGGTGATCAACCTCAAGCTATTCAACAAATAGTTGAAGGGTTCAATAATAACATACAACATCAAGCACTGTTAGGAGTTACTGGATCTGGGAAAACATTTACAGCTGCAAATGTAATTGCTCAAACCAATAGGCCTACATTGATCTTGTCACACAATAAAACACTAGCGGCACAACTTTATGAAGAGTTTAAGTCTTTTTTCCCCGAAAACGCAGTAGAGTACTTTGTTTCATACTATGATTATTATCAACCTGAAGCTTATTTGCCTACTACAGGAACATATATTGAAAAAGATTTATCAATTAATGATGAAATTGAAAAACTAAGATTAAGCTGTACATCGTCATTACTATCTGGGCGTAGAGATGTTATTGTAGTATCTTCTGTTTCATGTATTTATGGTATTGGTAATCCAGCTAACTTTAGACAAGGGGTCATTGAAATTAATGTAGGACAAAATATTGCCAGAAATAAATTCTTACACCAATTAGTTGAAGTTTTATATTCTAGAAGTACTAATGGATTAGAGCGAGGACAATTTCGTGTAAATGGAGATACAGTATCTATATACTTAGCCTACACAGATGTAGCTTTACGTGTTATTTTTTGGGGAGATGAAATTGAATCAATTGAAACATTTGACCCTAATGATAATCAAGTGATTGAAACGTTTGAAAATTATCAGATTTTTCCTGCGAACATATTTGTTACAAGTAATGACACTATAAAAACAGCTATAGAAGAAATTCAGGATGACTTGGTAAAACAGTATGATTATTTTAAAGAAATTGGACGAAATTTAGAAGCAAAAAGATTACTAGAGCGTGTAGAATACGATTTAGAAATGATGCGTGAGTTAGGCTACTGTTCTGGGATAGAAAATTATTCTCGTTATTTTGATAGAAGAGCTGTAGGAAGCAGACCATTCTGCCTGTTAGATTATTTTCCTGATGATTTTATCATGATGATTGATGAAAGTCATGTAACAATACCACAGATAAGAGCTATGTATGGCGGTGATCGTTCAAGGAAAACAAATTTGGTTGAATATGGATTTAGACTTCCATCAGCTATAGACAATCGCCCTTTAAAATTTGAAGAATTTGAACAAATAATAGGTCAAACATTATATATTAGTGCTACTCCTGCTGATTTTGAATTAGAAAAATCCGAAGGAATTCTAATTGAGCAAATCATCCGACCTACTGGTCTTTTAGATCCTATTATTACTATCAGACCAAGCTTAAACCAAATTGATGACTTGCTAGAAGAAATTCAACTAGTTATAGAACGTGATGAACGTGTATTAGTGACAACATTAACCAAAAGGATGGCTGAAGAATTAGACACTTATTTTTCTAGAATGGGAGTACGAAGTAGATATATACATTCTGACGTTGACACTTTGGATAGAGTTGAAATTCTTGCTGATTTAAGAAAGGGGTTGTTTGATGTTTTAATTGGGGTGAACTTATTAAGAGAAGGACTTGACCTACCTGAAGTATCCTTAGTAGCAATATTAGATGCAGATAAAGAAGGCTTTTTAAGGAATCGACGTTCTCTTGTACAAACAGTTGGAAGGGCAGCTCGTAATGTCAACGGTAAAGTATTAATGTATGCAGATAAAATTACAGATTCTATGAATGCAACAATTACTGAAACCAATAGACGTAGAGCTATTCAGATAGAATACAATGAAAAACATGGGATTGTTCCTACACAAATTGTTAAAAACACAGATAAAGTCTTTGAAAACAAGAAACAACTGTCTGACTATGAAATCAATAAAGCTCTAACAGCTGCTGCTGAAGCTCAAACTAAATATAATACTAGAGATGAATTAGAAAAAGCAATTAAAGACGTTAAAACTAGAATGCAATATGCAGCTAAACAAGAAGACTTTATGGATGCTGCACGTTTAAGAGATGAGTTATTTGAGTTACAAAAAGAATTAGTAGACCGTTTTTAAGCATTTACTCAACAACATTTTTCATATAAGGCTAATTTTAAAGCAATTAAATAATAAAATGTAACTTTTTCTTAAGTTATGCGTCCCTTACTTATTATGAAATATATTCTACTACTTATTATCACCTTAATTTCCCATTTTTTCTATGCTGGAGCTATTAAAGGTAAGGTATTGGATGTTAATAATGAAGTCCTGCCTTTTGCTAGCGTTTACATAAAAAACACAAGTTATGGTACTACTTCCAATTTAAAAGGAGAATATTTTTTGGAACTTGAGAAGGGAAAGCACACCATTGTTTATAGTTTTATTGGCTTTGAACCCATAGAAAAAAACATTGAAATTATTTCATCCAATCAAACTATCGAACTCAATGTTAAATTAAAAGAAGATGTCGAATTATTGGCTGATGTTGAAATTGTAGCAAAAACTAGAGATAGAGCTAAGATAATTATGAAAGAAGTTCGTGCTAAGCGAACAACTTATCTCAATGCTATAGAAAAATACTCTTGTAAAACTTATTTAAAATCTTCCTTAGAAAAAGAACCTGTCATAAAAAATCAAGCAGATAGCTTAAGCATAATTTACACCCCTGAAGATCAGCAAGAAGATCGCTTAAAAAAGCAAAACTTAAATTTAATCGAAACTATTTCAACAACTTATTTTAAAGCCCCAAATCGTTTCAAAGAAATTATTGAAGCTCACCACGACTACGCTGAAGTTGATGACCCTTTGGGAGCAATGAATATTTCTTTTGGAATGGAAATTGGCGAATCTGAAGTTGCGCAAAAAACTGGAGAGGACAAAAATCCCTATCTCATATACACAGACATTTCAAACTCAGATTTTAACTTCTATAAAAATAAGATTTTATTTTCCTCAATTAGTGCCAAACCTATTATATCCCCTTTGGCTAGTTCATCTGCTGTAAGTTATGCATATGACTATAAAGGCAGCTTTATTGAGGATGGCAAGAAGATATACCATTTAGAGGTCATTCCAAGGTTTAAAAATGAGGCTTTATTTTATGGTTCTATATACATTGAAGATAGTACATGGGCACTAAAATCAGTTGACTTAAATGTAAATAAAGGTGCTTTATTCTTTTGTAGTGAATTCAAGATTATTCAAAACTATCAACAACTTGATTCAAACAGCTATTTACCAGTAAGAAGAGAGCTCTTCTACAATATAAAAGATGGAAATTACAATATTATAGGGAATACAAGAGTAAATCATTCTAACTACAACCTCTCTCCTACTTTCCCTAAAAAGACGTTTACCAGCGAGGTAAAACGTTTTGAGGTAGACGCTTTCGATAAAGATGAACGTTTTTGGGATGCTAATAGACCTATCACATTAAAAAATAATGAGTTAACTTTTATTAGCGAATACGATAGTTTAGTCAGTCTATACACAAGTCCTGAGTACTTAAAAAGGGTTGATTCTGCTTTTAACAAAATTAATATTTGGGGCTTCCTACTAACTGGTGTTGGTCATAAAAATAGTTTTAAAGGAACAGAGTTTAGATTTAGGGGATTAATCAATCAGATTGTTCCCTTAGGAGTTGGTGGATATCGTCATCGACTTGGAGGGTACTTTAATAAAGAATTTAAAAACAATTACTTATTAGAAACAGAAGGCCAAATAGACTATGGCTTTAAAAACAATGATGTAAAAGGAAAAGTTGGTGTTGGCTTAACCTATGTTCCTCTCAAATTTGTTAGAACATTCATTCGCTTTGGCGATTCATATGAATTAATTAATCAAAATGCATCTTTTACTTCTGTTTTAAGTCGAAGTAACTATGTCCGTTCAAAAAACATAAGTATTGCTCAACGCATGGAAATTATTAATGGTCTATATGCAGAAGCTACTCTCTCTTATCAACATCAATTATCTCTAGAAGGG
>JAUHZI010000126.1 GCA_030426105.1 Bacteroidia bacterium
TGAAGGAGACCAGTTGCTGTTTCCGATTAAGGAAGGCCTAAACTTCATAGGTAGAAAATCTAATTCGACCAGCAACCAAGAAATTGATATTTCAATCCAAACAAGAGACACAAAAATAAGTAGAAAACATTGTTGTTTGAAATTAGAAATCAGAGGGGCACAAACTGCTATTTTTACTTCAAATTTCACAGGAGATTGTAATGTAGATATTGCTGTGAATATTAATAACCTTAGAGTACTTTCTGGGTATGTAGGTATAATCGATTTAAATGGAAATACATTTAACTTAAATGGAAACAGTACCTCGCATTTTCAAGATGGGACAATAAATGATACACCAGGAACATCTGCAATCAATTTTAATACAACAGGGACTGTTCAATTTACAGGGACTACAATAAATTCAAGAATTACTGGTATTGCTAATGTTATCCAGTTTAGTGGAGGTATTTTTAATGGGGTGATTGATGTCGAAACAAATTCTAGTGGTTCTAGTGGTGGTGCAGGAGGATGTACCTTCAATGCTAATGTAAAGTTAACGAATTCGGGTACTGGATATATGTTAATGGGAAATGGAAGCCCAGATATATTTAATGGAGATTTAGAATTGGTTAATACTAGTACTAGTAGGTTTAGAATAGCATACAATAGTGTTGGTAATCAGTTGAACGGTAATCTAATTGTTAGTAATACAGGAGGAGGAATTTGGTTTGGTGAAAATGGAGGAACGACAACTTTAGCTACTTCTCAAGTTATTTCATTAGGTACAGGAGGTTTTACTTCTGGAGAGTTTAGGTTAGAAAACTTTGTGCAAAGTGGAGCTACAATCCAAAGTTTATCGTTATCAGGTACAGCTATTCTGAGATTTAGAACTGGAACAGTATTTAATGGGAATGTAGATTTTGATGCACCTAGAATTTACTTAGATGGAGCTACTTTTAATGGAACTGTCGATATTGAAAAAACAGGTGCAACGAATGATGCTGGAAGTGGAGGAAATACCTTTACAAATGCTTGTGTTTTTAGAAATAGTGGTACTGGATATTTTATGATAGGAAATACAACTCCTGATGTTTTCAATAGTGACTTAACCATACATAATACTAGTTCGAGTGGAGTCTATATAGGAAATAACTCTGCAGGTAATACAGTTGGAGGGGACTTTACTTTACATAATTCACCAACAGCCAGTGCTTCATCTTATATAGCAAATGGTTCGTCTTCTTCAGTAGCTATATCAGGGAACGTTTCGATTTTTAATAATGGTAATTCTACTGCTCAAAATGTTTATTTAGGAAATAGTGGAGATGTTACAGTTGGAGGGAATATAACAATTGAAAACGGAATGTCAGGAACTGCCAATTCAACCCAAGTATTAGTTGGATATGGAGCTAATTCGACAGTAGATATCACTGGTAATGTATTAGTTAGAAATGGTGGAAGTGGAGCAACATCAGTAGTTTACTTAGCAAATAATGGAGATATAACTTTCAACGGAACACTGACAATAGAGAATAATGCAGCAGCCAATAATTCTCAAGTATATTGTAACCGTGATAATAATAGTAACAACATATATAATGATAATATTATTATAAGTTCTAATAATGCTTTAAATGATGGAGTGTATTTTGGAAATTCAGGAGGTTTAGGCACACTAGCAGCTACTAAAACAATTACAATAGGAGGTACTTTTATAGGACGTTATTTATATCTAAGAAATTTTACTCAAGTAGGAGCAACAGCACAGAGTTTAGCATTAACAGGAGATGCTAGATTGGAGTTGTATGATTCTGATTGGGGAGGGGACTTAAATTTTTCATCGCCAACCTTATATACTAGAGGATCAAGATATAGAAGTGGTGTTGTTTTTACAAAAACAGGAGCTACAGGTGATTATTCTAATGGAGGGAACCAATTCGATTCTGATTTAGAAATGAACAATTCAGGGTCAGGAACATTCTCTTTGGGAAATACAAATCCTGATACGTTTGGAAATGATGTGATAATGAATAATACAGGTACAGGTAGAGCGTATATCGCATACAATTCAGCAGGAAACTCTATAGCAAGAGACTTAATAATCACAAATTCAGCATCTGGTGCATATAGTAGTGTACAAGCTAATGTTGGTGCTAGTTCGACATTGACAGTAGGTGGGAATTGTTTAGTAAACAATACCTCATCATCAACAACTAGTGAAATATATATTAGTAACGGAGGTTCTTCAATGTCAATCGCAGGAAACCTAACATTAAACAATGTAGGTTCAGGAACAACTGGTAGAATATATGTGGCAGACGATTATAGCTTTAATTTAACTGGTAATTTGAGTATTTCAAATGCTGGTACAATGACTAATGGTTATGTTTACATTAGTGATAACTCAACAGCTAATGTTACAATCAACGGAACAACAGATGTTTTGAATACGGGTGCTGGGGACAATAGATATGTTTATTTAGGTAGTCAAGGAGATGTAACTTTTAATGGAGATTTAGCAATTGAGAACTCAAGTTCAGCAGTTAATTCTAGAGTATATTGTAATAACAGTGCAACAAGTAATAATGTTTACAATGGTAATATTACACTAGAAAGTACTGACAGTAACGTTGATGGGATTTATTTTGGAAATAGCACAGGAACAGGTGTTTTGGCAGCAACAAGAATGGTAACCATTGGGAGTGGAGGTTTCATTGCAGGAGAATTAAGGTTTAGAAATTTTACACAAACAGGTAATACAGCTCATACAATAACACTTACAGGAACTTCAATATTTTATAACTATGATTCAGATTGGGGAGGGGATGTTGTTTTTACAGCTCCAAGAATGTATACAAGGGGAACGAGATATAGAAGAACTTCTATATTAACTAAAAATGGAGCGAATAACGATTATTCTAATGGAGGAAATGCTTTTGATGCAGATTATACAATGAATAATAGTGGTACAGGTTATTTCTTGATAGGAGCGAATGTACCAGATACTTATCTAGGGAATGTGACTCTGAATAATACAGGAACTAGTCATATTTATATAGGTTATACATCTACAGGAAATACAATCGCTGGAAATTTAGTAGCAACTAATTCTGCTTCAGGATCAAGTTCTGGAAGTATTCTAATATGTTCTGGAAGTTCTTCGGAAATTTCTATCGTAGGAGATGTAACGTTATTAAATAATGGCTCATCTAATAATAATAGAATTTATTTAGGGAGTTCAGGAAAGATTAGCGCAATAGGAGGTGATCTTACAGCTACAAATAATACTACAGGGAATAGAGGAGAAATTTACTTAGCATCTTCAGATACTCTAAACTTGACAGGAGATTTAACAATAAGTAATGTCGGAACTTCAAATGATCTGTACATTTATTTAGCAAACTCTTCTACTTCTTATGCTTCTATTGGAGGAAATACGCAAGTTACAAATGCGGGAACAGGAAATCTATCACGTATTTATTTGAGTAATCAAGGTGATGCTGTGTTCAATGGGACATTACTCATCTCAAATAGCTCATCAGCAAACAACTCTAAAGTTTATGCAAATCATAGTGCTTCTAGTAATAATATCTATAATGAAAATATAACTGTAGAATCCTTCCATGCCAATTCTGATGGTATAGCGTTTGGAGAAGGTAATGGTAGCGCAACACTAGTTGCTACAAAAACGGTGACCATTGGAGCCAATGGATATACAGCAGGAGAGTTAAGGTTTAGAAATTTCACACAAGTAGGGGGAACTGCTCAAACGATAAATATGGCTCCTGCTGGTACAGGTTATTTTTACAATTATGACTCTGATTGGGGAGGAAATGTCAATTTCTCAGGACCAAGAATGGTAACAAGAGGGACAATGTATAGAGGAACGGCTTATTTGGAAAAAACAAATGCGTCGCATGATGGAAGTGCAGGAGGAAATACATTTGTTGGGAATACAGAGTTAAGAAACTCAGGTACTGGTTACTTCTTAATGGGAAATGGAACACCAGATGTATTCCAGTCTGATTTAACAATGAATAACTTGAGTACTCATAATATGTATTTAGCCTATAACAGTACAGGGAATACAATTGCAGGAAATTTAATCGCAAACAATTCTTCAACTGGTAGTGGTTCAGGATACATGTACTTTAGTAGTAATAGTGCTTCAACATTAAATATAGCTGGTAATGTAACATTAAATAACCTGTCTTCTGCTAATAGCAGTTATTTATACCTGGGAGATCAGGGAGATATTGATATTCAAGGGGACTTAAATATTACAAACAATTCAACAAGTAATAATGTAGGTGAGTTTAGAGTTGCTAGCAATTCTTCTTCAACGGTTGATATTGTAGGGAATGTTTCGGTAATTAATAATGGAGCAGCAAATTATAATAGAGTGTATTTTTACAACTCAGGTAATGGAACTGTAGATGGTGCTGTAAATATAAATAATACGAATACAGCTTCAAGAGCTTACGTTTATCTTGCAAATGGATCTAGCAGTTCAGCTACTTTTAATTCAACTGTAGATATGATTAATAGTGGAGCAAATTCTAATAAACATATCTATGTCGCTAACCAAGGTGATATCGTTTTTGCTGATGATATTTCATTGACTAATACAGCTACAGCTTCAAATTCTGCATGTTATTTTAATTATGGTTCAAACAGTAATAATGTTTACAATGGTAATATCGTAATTGAATCATATGGAGCTAATTGTGATGGAATTCGATTTGGAGAAGGCGGAGGTGTAGGAACTTTAGCTAATGCAATGACAGTATCTTTAGGAACTAATGGGTTTACTGATGGATATCTCTATTTTAGAAACTTTACTCAATTAGGTAATACACCGCAAGCCATTACAACTACTAATAATAGCCGTTTTCAAAATAGAACTTCAACATGGAATGGTGATGTAACTTTTATTTCTCCAAGAATGCATACCAGACAATCAACTTATAATGGAATAACTTTCCTAGAGAAGACTGGAGGTTCTAATGATGCATCGTATGGAGGGAATACTTATAATGATGATGTTACTTTCAGAAATTCTGGGACGGGATATTTTATGCCAACCAATAATAATGCTAGTGATCACAATGGTGATGTCACTTATGTTAAAACATCAACAGGGTTAATCTATCCAACATATTCAGCAACTAGTACCTATGCAGGAGATATTAATATCAGTGCGAATACAACAATTAACTTTGGTGCTAACTCAGGACGTGTTGAAATGGATGGAACTGCACCTCAAAGTATCAATGATGTGAGTTCATCGCCTGAACCAAATTTTAGAAGGTTGAGAACGAATAATGCAGTGAGTGAAATAACATTAAATATCCCAATTAATGTTCAAACAGAGCTAGATTTAGTTGCGGGTAATGTTGTTTCAAATGCAACTAATTTTATTACAATGAGAGATAATGCATTAGTTGCAAATGTTTCTGATAACGCATTTGTAGATGGTCCTCTGCAAAAAAGAGGAAATGATCAGTTTGAATTCCCTGTTGGTAAAAGTGGTACTTATAGACCAATTCAAATTTCAGCTCCTTCTAGTTCATCAGCTCAATTTATGGCAGAGTTTTTCCCTACAGATCCACACTTAAGTGGATGGAATCACTCACTAAAAGATCCTACATTGGATCATATTTCTAATTGTGAATATTGGATTTTAGATAGAACAAATACTACAAATGCTGTTAATGTTAGGTTGTATTATGACGCCTACGGGACTTCAAGTTGTAGTGGAGTTGACAACCAGCCAGAATTAGCTGTCGCTAGATGGGATGGTTCAATGTGGAAAGACCATGGAAATGGTGGTTGGGGAGGAACAACAGCTGATGGATGGGTTGAGACATCAGGTGCTGTGACTTCATTTAGTCCTTTTACTTTAGCTTCTACAACTTCAAATAATCCACTTCCTATTGAGCTGACTTATTTTGAGGCAGAGGAAAATGGACAGCAAGTGGATTTATTATGGGAAACTGCTTCAGAAATTGATAACGATTATTTTACAATTGAAAGAAGTCAGGATGGAATTCACTTTGAAGCTATTGAAAAGATTTTAGGTGCTGGAAATAGTACTCAAACAATTGAGTATAGTACTGTAGATAAAAATCCATATGCTGGAGTTTCTTATTATAGATTAAAACAGACAGATTATAATGGTGAATTTTCTTATAGCGATATTGAAGTAGTTAATTTCTCTAAGTCAGAAGAAATAGCTGTTTACCCTAATCCTGTTAAAGAGGTATTAAATATCAATGGACTTCTTTTTGATGATGTTATTTCAATTTATGGAATTGATGGTAAACTTGTTTATACAGGAAATAGTTCTACTGTAAATACTGAAAATTATAGCCATGGGGTATACCAATTAGTAGTAACGCACAACAATAATACTAGAGAGGTTATTAAGTTTGTTAAATAAAGGAGTTTCTAGAAATTCGAAATAAAATAAAGCCACTTCATATGATTTGGCTTTATTTTTATATAAAAATATACCAAACGGTATATTTATTTTATATCTTTGTAAAAAGTATAGAAATTGGCATCAAAATCAGAAATAACAGCAAAGTACATTGTAAAAACTGTAGCTCCTATTTTTAATAAGAAGGGTTATGTAGGGACAAGCCTCTCTGATTTAACATCAGCAACAGGTTTGACTAAAGGTGCTATCTACGGTAACTTTAAGAATAAAGAAGAGTTATCACTAGAAGCTTTTAATCATAACATACGATTTGTTTTGGGATTAATTAGGGAAAGAATGGATGCAGAAGATACTGCTATTGGTAAATTAAAAGCTTTGAATAATTTTTATAGAGACTATACTAAGGAGACAATACATTTGGGAGGATGTCCAATTTTAAATGTAGGAATAGATGCGAATCACCTAAATCCTTTATTGTTGACGAGAGTAGATTATGTTGTCCAGAAATTAGAGGAAAGCATTGCTGAAGTCATACAGGTTGGCATTGCTAAACAGGAAATTAGAGAAGGTATAGAACCAATTAAGTATGCTCGATTATTTTTCTCAAAATTAGAAGGAGCGATATTTATGGCAGTAATAAGAAAGAATGAGGCTTACTTAAAAGAAATGACAGATCATATAGACTATACTATTGATAATGAATTGAGACTATAATATTTTTTTAATCAAAATTATACCGTTTGGTATATTTTAAAAATGAATGTAATAAAAACAAATAGAAAGGAAGGTTTTAAGAATAAGCTTAGTCGTTTAATTTTTAATCATATTCCTCCTTATAGAGGAACAGGAGCAAAAGTGATATTTATATCTGATGACTGGAGGGAGGTTCAAGTAAAGCTAGCTTTAACGTGGAGAACTAGGAATATTGTAGGGTCAGTTTTTGGAGGAAGTATCTATGCTTCAATTGATCCAATTTATATGGCACAATTGATGAAAATATTGGGGAGAGATTATGTTGTATGGGATAAGTCTGCTGAAATTAGATTCAAAAAGCCAATTAAGAATACTGTATATACACGGTTTGTAATTACGGATGATATTGTCAATAAACTTAAAAGTGAAATTATAGAGAATGGAGAATATAACATTGATTTACCTGTAATTTTTCAAGACCCTCAGGGAACTGTATATGCAAAAATTACCAAACAAATTTATGTAGCCTCTAAAACATTTTATAAACAAAAACAAGCTAAAAGAGATGAGTAGTCAAGTAAAATTAATACAAAATTATTTTAAAATTACTTCAGTAGTTGCACCTAAATTTGCTGCAAAACATGGGGTAAAGGTTTTTAGTAAAGTTAGATTGAAAAAAATAAAATCGAAAGAGGTAGAGTTTTTTACTTTATCTAAAGCATTTAAAGTTCCATTCAAAAACCATAAGCCATTACAATGTTATGAACTGGGAAATCCAGATGGTAAACTTGTTTTCTTGATTCACGGTTGGGATTCTAACATAGGAAGTTTAACCCTTTTTGCAAAAGGCTTAATGGAAACCAATAACTACAGAATTATTGGAGTAAGCCTACCTGCTCATGGATATCATGATGAAAAAAGGACCAATATGGTTGAAAGTGGTGAAGCTTTTAAAACAGTTTTAAACTTTATTAACCCAAAAGAAAGGTTTGATGTAATTGCGCATTCATTTGGGGCAGGAGTAACAACTATGGGATTGGCTACATCGGCTTATAAAGCTGATAAAATAGTGTTTTTAACAACTCCTAATAAAGTTAAAAACATTTTTGATGAGTTTAAGAACTTTGTCAAAATGGGGGATAAGGCATATAGTAATATGTTGGAGATAGCAAAGAATGAGATTATCAACGAGCCGATTGAAGAGTATACTATAGCAAAGAAATTGCGGAAAGCTGATTATAATGATTTGCTCATTATTCATGATGAATACGATAAAATTTTACCGTTTTCTAATTCTGAAGAAATTGTTGAAATGCATCCAAAAATTAAACTGCATAAAATGCAAAAAATTGGACATTATAGAATGCTTTGGAATCCTGAAATAGTCACTATTACAAAAGAATTCCTAAATGGGTAGTATTAAAAAAGGCGATAATCTAGATAGATTATCGCCTTTTTAATAAATAGTAATTTTATCTTTCTATGCTATAGCTTCAGCAATTGATTCAACATCTTCTCCAGTAGCTAATAACTCTATTGCTTTTTTAACATCAACATCATCAATAGAGTTAAACCCTAAACGAACAGCTAATAATTCTAATAAACTATACTCATGTTGATCAATGCTACCATCAGCTTGCATCATCTTGATTAACTGAACCATTTGCTCTAAACGTTCAACTTTGCTTACAGGAGGAATAATTGAAAAGTCAGAAGGGTTGTTTTTAATTGCATTGATTTGCTCTTCGTTTAAACCAATGTTTTTACCAATTCTATTAAGTAATTTTGTCTCTTCCTCAGTTACAACGCCATCAGCATTAGCAATTAAAACTAAGTTTTTAAAGTGACCTTTATCTTGTGTTCTTTCTCCGCTTTCAAATATTTGAGCTATTGACATGTTTTAATTAATTTAAATATCTGTAACATTGAATCTTTTTCACATTAAATTCGTCGATACTATTATATGATTCAAACTCACTTTTTACATTGCTTTCAAAGTCGATGTTTGGACACGGATCACTCTCTTCGTCTGAGTCATCAGACATATTTCCGGACGCCTTTTCATTTTCCTGAAATTCTCGGAAACAATCAAAGCACCATGTTCCATTCTCTGTATCTCTCACTGGATTTTCTATCGAATAATATGAACCACAATCCTCACATTGAACTAAAGAAATTCTATTGTATTCTTCCCAATAAAGCAACCTACTACGCTTTACGTTTTCCAATTGCTTTTCTAAAAATCGAATTCTTTTCCACAGTTTTTGAGGATCTTCCTCGGTCTCATTCACATACTCGAAATCGCAACCTCTTGTGTCGCTATATTCCAAATCATAGAAAATAGGTAAATTATCAAATCGTTCCATTTTATTTTTTTGGGTTACGTCACAATTTCAAATAGTTTTTATATTTA
>JAUHZI010000127.1 GCA_030426105.1 Bacteroidia bacterium
CCAAGAATCGTAACATCATTCGTTAAACTTAACGGTGTTGCTAAGTACAATGTATCCGCCACATCAATCACAATGGTATCGTTTCCGCTGGCGATAGCTTCTCTTAAAGACCCAGGCCCACTATCGCTTGCAGTAGTAACATACTCGATGGTAACTTGACTGAAGACTAATTGAGGTAGGACAAACGTGCTAAAAAACAAAATAAACTGGAAAATTCTCATATTCATCTTAATTTACAAATGCTTTAACCAAACAAAACTAACGTTAAATAATTTAACGAATATAAAACATTTACAATAAAATAAATATACAAATACAGTGTTTTTTCGGAAAAGTAATTTGATTAACAAGACGTTTTTCTACACTAAAACGTTGCATCAAAGTACCTTTAACTTTCAAAGCTTTGAATTACAGAAAGGATTTCATTTTTCTTAGCTTCAGAAAGTTGCATACTTTTCATCTCTTCCTCTCCTATTTTTTCGAATAATTCATCTAGCTGCCTGCTCAGTTTATTATAATTGGAACATGCCGAGCACATAGCCAAATGCATTTTAAGACTAAAAATTTCTTTAAATGATAATGAAACTATTTTCGATTTCTCAATTAATAATGTTGCTTTATTACACGACATAACTTAATATCCTTTTTGTATCCAATTTCCATCTAAACAGTCCTTCAACTTCAATTTAGAACGATGGACAATTTGCCATAAATTGGTATCTGTAATTTCTAATTCCTGACAGATTTCTTTACTTTTCTTTGGAGTTACATACTTCATTTTTATCACTGAGTTCCAAAGTTGTGGTAAAGCTTCTATGCATTCATAAAAAACAGTAACAAATTTAGGATTATCAAGTAGATGTTCAGACTCTTCAAACACAAATGGCTTATGTTCTTTATTCCACATCCCTTTAGCATTGAAAGACATTGATTGATCATCTAAATCCTTATCAGCAATATTAACTTTTGCCTTTTTCCTGTAATAATCAGCTATTTTATTTCTAAGGATAGACACTAACCAGGTTTTATGAGTACTTTCTCCTCTAAAAGTGGCTAGCTTATTAACGGCAACAATAAAAGTTTCTTGAACCAAATCTTCAGAAACTTCTTTATTTCTTGTTTTTCCAAATGCAAAGCGATATAAATCATCGCTATATTTATGCACCAAGTCAGAAACAGTTATTTCATTATTTTTTATTTCCTTCATAAAAATAAATTGACTAGACCAAGATAACAATATTTTTATAATTAGCCTGTTTTATATTTTTTTCTCATTTCAATTAAACCTTTGATTTAATCTTTAGTCTTACTTTTGAACAACAATCTTTTATATGGGGAAATTAGATCATATCAGTCATAGCATCCAAGATTTATTATCTGAAAAAAAGCAGAAAGAAGCTTTTGACCTAATCATCCAAGAATATAACCAAAAAATATATTGGCATATACGTCGTATACTTATTTCTCATGACGATACAAATGATGTGTTGCAAAATACATTTATTAAAATATGGAGGGGAATAGCGAATTACAAAGGTGATGCTAAAATATACACTTGGATATACCGAATTGCAACGAATGAATCCATTACTTTCTTGAACAAGAAAAAGAAAAACTCTCTATATGATAATATTGATGCAATTCAAGAACCTTACACAACTCAGGCAGCGATAAAGATGGATTCAACAGAAATTGAAAAACGACTAGAGGCAGCTATATCAACTTTACCTGAGAAACAACGAATTGTTTTTAATCTAAAGTATTTTGAAGATATGAAATATGAAGATATTTCTTCTATTACTCAAACCTCTGTAGGAGGATTAAAGGCTAGTTATCATTTAGCAGTAAAAAAAATTGAAAAATATTTAACCTCTAATTAAACCTTTTCACATCCAATTAGTCATAAGAACAAATGAAAGAAACAAACAAACATATTGAACAAGAAGCTCCAGTACTTTTCGGATTAAAACGAGAACACAATTTAGAAGTACCAACTGGTTACTTTGACGAACTTCCAAATCAACTTAAAAAAATTGCTGAGGAAGATTCAAAAAGCACTTCTATTATTTCTCTAAAAAATTATTGGATATATGCTACAGCTATAGCAGCATTATTTATTGCTGGAGTCTTTCTCTTTTCTCCTACACAAAAACCAAATGAAGAACTACTTGCATACAACAATACCTTCAATAATTTAACTGCAGAAAATTTTGAAGATTTACTGATATTGGAACAAGACGAATTTCTTAGTGAAAATATCGATTTTGATGATACTGAAGAATTGCAATTTTGGGCTAGCGAATTGCAAGAACCTCTACAAGAAATGGAAATTACAGAACAAGATTTTGAACATTATTTTGAATCAGAAATTGAAGAATATTATTAATCACAATTAAAAAATTGAATTATGAAAACTCGAATTTTAATCACATTAGGACTAATCTTAACTTTATTGAGCACCAATTTTGCCCAAAAAGGAGATAGAAAAGAAGAAAAAAAAGCTCAAAAAATAGCTTTTATCACTGAACGTTTAGCACTTACGCCAGAAGAATCCAAAGCTTTTTGGCCTGTATATGACCAACGAAATGAAGAGCGTAAAGCAGCTTTAAAAACTATTAGAGGAGATCGTAAAGAAAACCCTCGTAAAAAGCTGGAAGAAATGAGTGATGCTGAAGTAAAAATACTTTTAGACAACATGATTAAAGCTAAACAAGCTGAACTTGATATACAGAAGAAATATAACGACAAGTTTCTTGCTATTCTACCTTCTAAAAAAGTAGCTAAGCTATACCACGTTGAACGTGAATTCAAAAAACAAAGAAAAACTCAACGTCAGAATAATCAAGGAAAAAGGTAGACTATTGGTTGAAGTATAAAAAAAGAGGACTAAATTTAGTCCTCTTTTTTTATTTAAGTTAATTATAATTTAATAATCCATTTTTTCTCCGAAAGCTAAATCACCAGCATCACCCAATCCAGGAACAATATAAGACTGTGCTGTCATTTCTTCGTCAACAGCTCCCACCCAAATTGTTGTATTTTCTGGCATGTGTCGTTTTACATAATTTATTCCCTCTAAACTACTTATTACACCAACGATATGAACATGTTTTGGTTTTCCCTTACTTAATAGCGCTTTATATGCCAATACCATCGAAGCTCCTGAAGCAATCATAGGATCAGTAAGAATAACGACCTTTCCGTCGACACTTGGACTAGACATATATTCTATCTCTACATCAAAGTCTTCATTATTTGTATGCTTTCTATATGCTGAAATAAAACAATTATCAGCACTATCAAAATAATTTAAAAACCCTTGATGTAATGGCAATCCCGCCCTCAATATCGTAGCGATGACTGGTTGTTCCTCTATGATATTAGAATTAGCTACTCCTAAAGGAGAGTATATCTCCGCTTCCTTAAACTGCAATTCCTTACTAATCTCATAAGCAGTAATTTCACCTAACCGCTCTAAATTACGTCTAAAACGTAAACGGTCTTTTTGTACTTTTAGATCTCTTAATTGCGATAAGAAATTGTTATAAATAGAATTGCTTTTACTAAAATTGTGGACAGTTATCATAAAAAGAAGAATTTATTATCCTACAAAATAAGTTATTTTTTAATAGAATCCCTTATCATTTTTCCTTTTTTTAGAATCCACGACAACTCATTTTTTGAATAACGAAAATAGACGTTATCTTTTGCTCCAAACTTCTTATAAAAAGTTGCTATATTTTCTATATCACTACCACCAAAATCAAAATATTCCTTTCCAGTTTGAATACTCTCTCTTATCACATAATCCATTAACAAAAACATAGCTCCCAAGCTCTTTCCTCTTTCATCAACAGAACCTTTTAAATATGTTATTTTGCTACTTTGATATAAAAAAACTCCCTGAGCAATTGTTTTCCCTTTTTCAAGCACATGTAGCACCTCTCCTTTTTGTCGCTCAAGAATATTTTTAATTAACTCTTCTAACTTTTCGTAATCTCTCTTTTTATAGTTGACCTGACTTCCTGTGTATGATTTAAAAAAAGTAATAAAATCCCTAGCATTATTAGCAACGACTATTTCTAGCCCATTTTTTCCAGCTTTATTCAGTAAACGCTTAGTATTTTTCGAGTATTGGGCTCTTATGACGTCATAATTACGCTCAATTTTTAGCACTTGACAAACAGCTCTTTGGCTTGTAAAACCAGATAAATCAAACAATTTTGAAATCGCAAAGTCAACTTTCTTAAACTCTTGAGGAATCGCGTTGAACATTTCTAGCATTAATTCCTCTCCTACTTTTTGTTTACAAAAAATATTTAACTCACGTGAGAAAAAAGGTTGATAGATAATTTTCTGGCCAAATTTTAATGTATAAGGAATAGGTAAAACAGCTTCGTACTCTCCCTTCACCAAACATCCCCAATTATCAGAGATCGCATCCAAATACCAACTTAAGCTATAAATATTTACAGCCTCACTTGCTTGAACTAGTTCATCGTAACGAAGAATATCTATTTCTTCTCGTTTTTTAAAGCTTATAGTGGTTATATTTGTCATGAACCCAGAGATATGAGCAAAAATACAATTAATTACTTATTCCTTTCTATTGGAATTATTATTCTGATTTATGGCTGTATCGATTTATGGTCAAAAAAAACATTGCAAGAATTCAACGTTTTTACAATTCTAATCATTTTTTTTGGAATTTTGATTATATCACGAGTTTTAAGAAAAACTAAAGATCTTCCCTCAAAGTCGTTTAAAGAACGTTTAAAAGACAAAGATTAACATCTTTTAATAGAATGCTAGAAACGATAAGATAATTCATATTATCTTTGTTGCAATGGAACTATTAAACTACACATACCTATTAGGGATTATCTATATTGTTTTCTCTATTTTATGGTTTTTTATAACAAGTTTACCTAAATTCATATCTGGAGCTTTCCAAAATAACTCATTAAGTAATTATTTATTTAAAAGTTTACAATATTATTTCATCGCTGCACTTTCGGCTGTACAAACGGTTTCCTTTGTAGAAAACAATCCAACTATAGCAGGTCAAACGCCTTTTTATATTGCTTTAGGAGGAATCATTATTTTTCTATACTTAGCGGGTAAAACTGATAAAGCTATAATGAGTGTTCAAATACAAACTAATAACAACAGGATTCAACTGGGAGGGGCATTAAAATATGAGCCACATATTGTAGGTATTTCTATTATCCTTTATCTATTATCCTTTAACTTCCCTTGGATTATGCACAACAATGTAGTTGAGTTATTACATGCTGGAATTTTGAATTTTTATGATACCTTCTTCATTCACTTTATCATTTCTATAGTTGGCTTTTTCTTCTTATTCTCCATGTTTTCAAGAGGGTTTACTGCTACAGGAAGACTTATTGAATTTATTGGACATTTGATTACAGGAAAACCACTTTCAAAAAGGAAACAAAGAAATAGAAATCCTTTCCAAAATTTCAATAATATGGGAGGCTTTAACAATGGTGAAAACCCATTCAACTTTAATCAAAATATCTTTGAGCAATTTAATCGAAAGAATGAAGAAGAAATTGACGAAGATGAATACATTGACTTTGAAGAAATTGACGAAGAAGACGATAAATAAGTAAGATAAATTATGAAAATAGTAGCACGAACATTAGCTGGGTTAGAGGAAGTTTTAGCGGAAGAAATAAAACAAATTGGAGGGAATGATGTTGAAATTTTTAATCGAGCTGTTGAATATAAAGGAGATGTTCGTTTACTTTATAAAAGTAATCTATGGCTAAGAACAGCTATTGATGTTTTGTTACCACTTTCAAAGTTTCAAGCGAATAATGAAGAGGAACTATATAATAAAGTTCAAAAAATTAACTGGAGTAATTACATAACATCGGAAAAAACATTTTCGATTAACCCTATTGTACACTCTTCTATTTTCACGCATTCTCACTATGCATCACTCAAAGTAAAAGATGCTATTGTTGACCAATTAAGAGAAAAAAAAGGTAGAAGGCCAAACATTGACACAGAGAATCCTGATGTTAAAATCATGCTAAGAATTTCTGAGAACAAATGCTCTTTATTGTTAAATAGTTCTGGTGAATCCTTATTTAAAAGAGGTTATAGAACTTATGGAGGCGTTGCTCCAATTAATGAAGTTTTAGCAGCTGGAATAATTGGGATTAGTGAATGGGATACGAGAACACCTTTTGTAGACCCAATGTGTGGATCAGGAACATTTGCTATTGAAGCTGCTATGAAAGCTAAAAATATAGCCCCTGGGTACATCAGAGAGGAGTTTGGTTTTATGAATTGGCTAGATTATAGAGCTGACATATGGGAAGGCTTAAAATATGAGGCGCAATTTGAAATACAAGAGTTAAAAACTCCCATTTATGCCTTTGACAAGTCAAGACAAACGGTTAGAACTGCTGAAATGAATGCCAATTCTATTGAGGAACTTAATGGAGCTATTCACTTCGAAATGAAAGATTTCTTTAAAAATGAAAAACCTACAGAAGAAGGTATTATCATCACAAATCCTCCCTATGAAGTTCGATTAAAGACCAATAATATTGAACAGTTTTATGAACTTATAGGAAATAACTTAAAACACAAATGGACTGGATATGATGCATGGATTATATCTTCTAACCTTGATGCTATAAAAAGATTAGGCCTAAAACCTAAAAAGAAAATTGCTTTAATGAACGCTCAACTAGAAAGTAAGCTTGTTCATCTACCTCTTTATGCTGGTAGTAAGAAAATTAAGTCAGAATAAACAATTCATCAAAAACTTTCATATTTTTGGTTTAAATACCAACATTATGAAAGTTTTTCTATCTTCCCTATTTCTTACCCTATCATTTTTTGCCGTTGCTCAAAATGTAGGTATTAATCAGTCTAATCCCACTCATTCTTTACATATTTCTCCTTTTTCTATTGGAGACAACCCTTTAAGAATAGACGGACTTCAAACTTATACTGTTGGTGATACATCATTACTAATAATCAACAATTCTACGGGGGTTGTAAAGTATATCAACCCATCAGATTTTGTAACATTAATTAGTGGTGGTGCTGGATTAGGAACAGATGATCAAAATATTGACAGCTTAATTTTGAATGGTTATACCTTAACTACTTTTATCGAAAATGGAAACGCTTCTTCTGTTGATTTATCTCCTTTATCGGATAGTATTTCTTCAACGATTATTAATAACAGTAATTTTGAAAATCAAATAATTTCTGTTTTGTTTGATAATGCTGATACTCTTCTATACAATTCCAACTTTATTTCCAATTTACGAGATTCAATTGACACTGACATTGATAGCTTAGTTCTGAATACAACAATACTTACTGTATATGAAAATGGTTCTAGTGCTTCTGTTGACTTAAGTTCTTTAAGCGACAATGATGCTGACCCAGCTAACGAACTTCAAACCATATCAAAAACAGGGAGTACAGTTACACTAAGTAATGGTGGAGGGAGCTTTACTGATGATGATACACAATTAACGGAAGCCCAAGTAGATGCTTTTACAAACAACAATGGTTATTTAACCTCTTTTACTGAGGTAGACGGTTCAGTTACCAATGAAATTCAAACCATTTCAAAAACAGGGAGTACTGTTACATTAAGCCTTGGTGGAGGGAGCTTTACTGATGATGATACACAATTAACAGAAGCCCAAGTAGATGCTTTTACAAATAACAACGGTTATTTAACCTCTTTTACTGAGGTAGACGGTTCAGTTACCAATGAAATCCAAAATTTATCATTAAGTGGAAACACCTTATCCATTAGTAGTGGAAATAACGTAAACTTAAGTACACTTGACGATCATGATTGGTATGAAGTTGGAGGGACAAACCAACCCAACAATATTAACGATAATATCTTTACCCAAGGTAATGTGGGGATCGGAGTTATTAATCCATTATCTCGCTTACATATAGGAGGAAACCCATCTGGAACTACACGTGCTTGGATGATCAATGGGCTTTTAGTTGGAGATGATAGTGATGGAGCTTATTTTGGATTAAAAAATGAGGGAAGTGATCGAAAAGATGCTATCATAGCTTGGGGAGACAATCCTGATGAAAATTTACGTTTCCTATTCAATGCTTCTGGTCTAACCACATCTAGTGAATACATGAGAATATTAGGAACAAATGGTAATGTCGGAATAAATACAACAACTCCATCTGCAAAATTAGAAGTTGTAGAAAGTACAACACAGAATGCTTTAACTGTTCAAAAAGATTTCACTGGATTAGTTAATACAAATGCAGCTTTTATTGGCGGTACGGATGTTGGCTTTACCACGACAGGTATATATGTTCTGCAAAAAGATAATGCTTCTTTTGTTGGCCCTAATACCAATACTTTTAACGTTGTAAATAACTCCAACTCTCAATTTGTAGTCAAAGGAGCTGGAAATGTTGGGATAGGAACATTAACACCAACTGATAGACTTCAAGTAAATGGAAATGTGAGAATAGGAATGATTAACCCTAGTAATACAGGTTCATACCCAAATTATGGAAATCGTTTATATTTTTCAGGAGGCCCAGCAGGGGGAACAGGAAATAGTGAAGCTACAGATGTCATGTGGATGGCTCGTTACAATGAAGTTCATGATCGCTCGCAAATAAGAATAAACATTGGAGATAACAATAGTGGAGACGATGCTTTACGTGTTGGAAAGATTCTATCTGGTCAAACAACATTTACAACAGACTTTATTTTAAGTAATAATGGACAAGCTTATAAATCAGGAGGAGGAACATGGGCTGCAACTTCAGACAAAAGAACGAAGAAAGACATTAATCCTTTTACTGATGGACTAAATATTCTTAATCAAATAAACCCTGTTACCTTTAAATATAACGGCCTTTATGACACCAATGATGATGGTAAAGACTATGTTGGGATAATTGCTCAAGAGGTTCAGAAGGTTGCTCCATATATGATTGGTTCTTATCAAGCGACAAAATCTCCTGAATCTAAGGAATTAGAAGAGATCTTAAATTATGATGGAGGAACTTATATGCTATATGTTCTCGTAAACTCTGTAAAAGAACAACAGCAACAAATTGAAGATTTAAAAGTAACGAACAATTTGCTTCTTGAAGAAATTAAAGCTTTGAAAAAAGATTAGTCATCTACTAAATTATATACAGCCCTAAAAATTATGAAATTTATTTACACATCAATAGGTCTATTTGCCACCTTAAGTTTAACTGCTCAAAATAATGTAGGAATTGGAACGCTTACTCCTAACCCCCAAGCCGTATTAGATATTGAATCTAATGATAAAGGAGTTTTGATTTCTAGATTAACAACTACTGCTCGTAATACCTTAGGGACAGCACTAACCAATGCCGAGGATGGGATGTTGGTTTATGATAAAGACCTTACGACCTTCTTCTATTGGGATGGTCCAAATTTACAATGGGTTCAAGTAGGTAGTGGTAATGGTGATAACTGGGGAACT
>JAUHZI010000128.1 GCA_030426105.1 Bacteroidia bacterium
AAGTAAAAACGGTTAAACCATTAACCATTGATCAAACAGCTCCAGAAGGAGCAACAATTTCTTCTGATACGGTCTCTATAGGAGAGTTAGATAGTTTTACAGTAGGACAAGAAATTTTGCTAGCAGCCAAAGATGCTAAAATGACAAGCTTTGGTTATGCTGATGATATTCGCGTGAAAAAGAATAAAGAGTATGCAGAGCAAAATAATGTTAGTAATGGGTTAATACAAGCTAAAGTTTTAGAGTTAAAAGATGGAGGGGAGGTTGAAATTACGACATCTTGGTTTAGTATCTTAAACTCATTCTTTATTATTGTCTTTGCATCAATGATTTCTAAAATTTGGGAATCGAAATATAACCCTTCTGCACCTGTAAAATATGCCGCAGGTTTATTGATAATGGCAGTAGGATTCGGATTGTTATCAATGGGATCCAATGTTGATGCTGGAACAAAAGTTTCTTTATGGTGGCTAGTATTTGCATATTTGTTCCATACACTTGGAGAACTATGCCTATCTCCTGTTGGTTTATCATATGTATCAAAGTTAGTACCAGCAAGAATGATAGCATTTATGTTTGGTATGTGGTATTTGGCAATAGCAATAGGCAATAAATTAGCAGCAGTATTAGGGGGGCAAATAGAAAATATTACAGAAAATTATTCACTGTCAACATTCTTCTTAATTTTTACTATTGTTCCTGCTATAGCTGGAATACTAATATTATTAATCAATCCACTTATTAAGAAATTAATGCACGGAATTAAGTAGAAATAAGCATTTAAAAGCCCTCTAACAATATCATAATGTTAGGGGGCTTTGTTTTGGTACGGTATTTGTTAAAAAATCTTAAAATTAAAAAAATGAGACTATTTGTATTCTTGGTAACCTCAGTTCTTGCTTTATCAATTGTCGCTCAGGAAGCTGCTAAAAGTAATGTGGGCTATAAATCAATAAAGTGGAAACAATTAGATGCTTTGGCATTAGATAATGGTAAATTACTCTCTTGGGAGCAACATGGGAAAGGTTGTTTTATTAGATTGTATAAATCTGACTTAAAACTAGATAGAAGCTTTAAAATTGCAGAAAATAAAGAGTTTTTAAAGTCGACTACTACTGAATTAATAGCATTTAATGGAGCATATTATATTGTTTTTGATGGGAAAGTAAAAGATAAACAACACCAACTGTTTGCTCAAAAGATTAACCTTGAAGAAGAAACAATTGATGGACATAAGAAAGTAATTGGGACATTTGAAACAAATGCTTTAGTAAAAGGGTATTTTGAGTTACAGGCAAAAGATAATAGAAGAATGTTGATTTCATATCATCAGAAAATAACCAAAGATTATCATCAAAAAGTTTATGTTAACTTGTTAAATGAAAAATTGGAAAGTGTCAATGAAAAAGTATACACCTTTGAGCATAAAGGAAGGCAGTTTAGAAAAATAAAATATTTAATGCTGCCAAATAATGATGTTGTTTTTTATGGAGAACTATATAAAGATAATCGACTCGCTTCTAATGATGAATTACAGAACGTAGAAGGAGCAGTATATAAGCTTTTTAAATTAAGTATATTCAAAGGAAAGGACTCAGAGCAAGAGTTCAAACTTGAGAATTATTTTATTAGCGATTTGATGCTTAAAATGTCTGGAGAGCAACTATTAATTGCTGGTTTTTATTCTGATTATTCAAACATACATAACAAAGGGTTTTTCAAGGGTAAGATGGATCTCGACTTAGTTATAGTAGAAGAAATTAAGAAACTGGATTTTACTTCTGAGTTTTCAAATAAGGTCAATAATGCAATATATAAAGCTAGAGATAAACATATTGCGCAAATAAAAGGAGCGTCATTCTTTTTAGAAACTAAATTAAAAGCAAAGACAAAAGAACGAGGTGGGTTGTATGGCTTTAAATTAATAGACCTTGAAGAAGGAAAAAGTACAACAAATTTTATAGCTGGAATAAATTATAAATATTCTGCAAAAGAAGCTGCATTTAAAAAAGTAGAAAGCCCTTTATTTACTGATCAAAGAAACAATTATATAGAGGGAGATATACTATATGCAAAGACAGATTTTGAAAGCATAACTAACTTTCAACAAATTCCAAGATTTAATGTCATCAAATCATCAAAAGATTTTCTTGAGCCATCAGTGGAAAAGTATGCTCTTGGAGGAAACGATTATCTGGCTTTTATACAGACTGGTAAGTATAGTTTATACGAGAAGGTGAAAGAAGATTATAATTACTCTGAATTAGCTATATTAGATTACGATTCTGAGTATAAAAAGAGGGGAGAAGGATTTACATTTAACCCAAAATCGAAATCAATGTTCTCTTATAAGTATGATTTTAAGAGAATACAATTAATAAAAGTAAATTAGTAACCAAATAAATATATATGATATGAAAAAAATCAGTACAATTTTGAAAGCGTCGGTAGTAGCTATTGCCGTTTTCTTTGCAGGTGGAGCAAATGCTCAAATCGATGTAAAGGCAAACATACTAGGGTTAGCTTTTAATGATTATGGGCTTTATGGAGAATATTCAATTTCTGAGAATATGTCAGCTCAATTAGGATTAATGTACAGTGTTAATAAGTTTGGAGCTTCAAGTGATTTAGCAACAAATGATCTTGATGTTAAATGGACAGGATTTAAAGTTATACCAAGTTTTAGATTTTATTTCTCTCCAGATGATCCAACAGAAGGATTCTTTGTTGAGCCATATATTAGATATAAGTCTCAAAAAAGATCTGGTATGACGGCTTCTATTCCAGTAGATGATAATGGAAATTATGATGATAACTGGGCTAATGATAACTCTACAGCAACTAAATATGAAGATAGAGATTATACTACAACTAGAAATAAAGCAGGTTTTGGATTAGCTTTAGGAAAGAAGTGGGTTCACGATGCTGGTTTTGTTTTTGAATCGTATATTGGATTTGGAAAGAATGGAAACTCTGAGGTTAAGTATTCTGACCAAGACGTTCAAGACTATTATAATAGTATCATTAGTTTTGATTCTCCAATTAGTATCCATGCAAGAGCTGGGGTATCATTAGGATGGAGATTCTAATAAATTATTGAATAGTAAATAAATATTTAAACCTTTAGAGTGAAAACTCTAAAGGTTTTTTTATGTTTGGTAATCATGGAAAAAATTAATGTTTTAAATAGGGCAATTACAGTTGTTTTGTTATTGATTTCAATGTTTATGGGGTTTTTAATAGTTAATATGGTTTACCCTCCAAAATTTGAAATCTTTACATCAAACTATACTGATGAAGCAATAAAAGAATATTTTGATACTGTAGATTTAGGAATTGTTTTGATAGGCGCTGTTCCAGTATTTGTTTTAATCTTACTAAATAAAATAGTAAGCATTGTATATAAAAACTTTAGTTTGGATAAAACGTTTTTTCTATTTGAAGCACTAGCTGCAGGCATTATTATTTATTTTCTGTCAAAGGAAATGAACTTTGGTATTACGGCAGAAATTAGTTACTTTTTAGATAACTACTTTTGGTTATAGCCAAAAAAAAGGGACATTAGTAAATAATGTCCCTTTTTTTATTTTAGGCGAATAGCTTATTTTATGATTACCTTTTCGCTAGATATCGTGTTGTTATTAGCAACATTTATTAGGTAAGTACCTCTAGCGTATTTCTCGGTATTAATAATAACAGTATTGGTATTTAATACTTCTGAATAAACTTGTTTCCCATTAATATCAGTAAGCGTTAGGTTTGCACCATAAAGAACTTCATTAAAGTTAATGTTGATTTGGTTATCGAAAGTGATAACCTCAAATTCATTCGTGTTTTCCTCTATTCCTGTAGTTGCTCTAACTTCTATTACTTCTGAATAAACAGATTCACAACCATTTTCTTCAACTGTTAAAGTAATTGTATACATTCCAGGAGAACTATAGGTATGTGTTGGAGCTTCATCGAAGCTAACATTTCCATCTCCAAAATCCCATGTAAAGTTTGTCCCAGATGAATGGTTTTGCGGTGTTATAGTAGCGTTGTCATCTAGATATATAATTGCATCGTTAAGTTCAAAATTAGCAATTACTTCATTAGGGTTAGGAACTGTAATGTTTAAGCTATTAAAACCGCAAGCTGAACTCTGCGATGAAGTAATTGTATATTCTCCACTAGGTAAATTATCAAATAAAACTTGAGTACCAGTAGCTACTATTGAGTTAATTGTACCAGAGCTATTAGCTAAGGTAAATGTATTACCATTGACATTTGATCCTTCAATTTGAATCGTACCATCAGTTAAGTTTGCACAAGAAGGTTCGAATACAGTTGATTCAAAAGGAGAAGTAATATGAAGCAAGAATCGATCTTGAGGAGAATTAGATGTTGTAGTAAAACTATATGAAGGAGTATTTTTGATATCAGTAATAGTTCCTGTTTCTAAATCTTCCAATGTAATACATGAGTTAGCTAAAGCATTATCAGGTAAAACAAAATCAATAGTATAAGTTCCATAAGCACTATCTCCAGAATAAGCTTTTAAAGGAATAGTAGAGCTTTTGAATTCATTTATTCCAGCAATTGATAAGCTATGGCTGTCATTTGTTGTAACTGCTAAACTTGGCGCATGACTAGCAAGCTCAGTAAATAATTTATTTTGATCTATTCCTTCGTCATAAGCTGCAGTTGAACTTTCATTAAAAGTTAAAATAGCCTCATCAGAAAATGAATTAACATTCCCAGATAATTTTATTCTCACAAACTCATCACTTGTATTACTTTTTACAAATGCTTTGTCGTTTCTAACCTTGCTTGTTTCAGAGAAAATTACAAAACCACTAGCAGCTGATGCATGAACCCAAAAAGCTTGACTGTGAGCAATATGGTTATCAACTCCATTTGTCCCAGATCCAGCTCCAGTTTGGTAAACTCCGTAATTACCTGCAGTTGCATTCCAAATCCAATACGCCGCATCAACGCTTACATGAGTTAAAGTGTTCCAATCAATTGTACAAGGGTATGGGTTTCCGATTAAGTTCCACCCATTTTGGTCATCACCAGATCCGCTACCTCCATTGGTTACATTAGCTAATGTAAAACCATTGTTTGGAGCTCCTTTGACAGATAAAGTGTTGCTTCCAGTACCAATGTAAATTCTGTGTCCATTAGTAAATGAAGTTGCATTAGTGTTATTGGTAGCTTCAGCCCAACCATTATCTTTCACTCCAGCAGCAGTTGGTTCATTGTAGGTGTATGTGTTTACCCAGCTAAACCAGTTTGTACCGTCATAATCAGCACCAGTGAATCCTGTTAGAATAATGCCATCATCTTGCCAGTTTGCTAATGTAGTACCAGCTACAGGAGATGTAAGTTCTCTCCATCCATTATTAGACATTGATAAAAAGCGTTGAACAATCAAGTCTCCTGAGTATGTCGCTCCCCCTTCAATTACATCAAGTTGGGCAGTTCCACTAGCGTTACTTAGTAAGGTAACATTAGCTCCTCCAGAAACATTAAATGTCCCAGCGTCCAAGTCCAAAATACTCGTAATGTCAATTGATCCAGATGTTACGTTAGCAGCCATACCAGATTTGTTAATCACTAATTCATAGAAGTTAGTCGTTCCAGTTACAGTAGCATTAACAGATGTTCCATCTAAAGTAACAATATCTCCATTTTGGAATGTGTATGTACCAG
The DNA here is from genome assembly GCA_030426105.1 of Bacteroidia bacterium. Taxonomy (GTDB): domain Bacteria; phylum Bacteroidota; class Bacteroidia; order Flavobacteriales_D; family Parvicellaceae; genus S010-51. The sequence continues at coordinate 5,698 of JAUHZI010000128.1, forward strand.
TATTTGTCCAATCTCCTTCAACATTAATGTTAGAACCACTAGATGTATAAGTTCCACTTGAAATAAAATTTCCAGCTAAATCAATATCTGCATTGGCATTTATTGTTCCAGAATTGTTGATGTCACCAGCAACAGCGATATCAAAATTATTGAGGTTAAATATTCCTCCTGCATTGATCGTTATACCACTATTTAAATTAGTCCCTGTTAGTTGCCCATTAAGTGATGCTCCTGCAGTGTTTGAAATTTCAAGATTGTCAAATGTATATGTTGCAATATTTGAAGGGATTACGGAAGCTGATGTTCCAGCAAATCTAGTAATACTTCCTGAGGTACCACCATTGTATGTCAAATCATTTCCAGAGAATGAACCTCCTACTTCAAATAATCCTGAACCAGAAGTTAAATCAATAACGGTATTAGCCGCTGCTGTATTTGTAGTATTTATGCTACCTGTAACATATGACGAACCAGTATTGATGGTAAGTGTTTGCGTACCTGTAGCTTCTATGAGTTCAGTTTGTGTAGTGTTAATACTTCCATTATTTGTCAAAGCAGCAATAGCAGATGCGTTTGAGGTGTTAAAAGCCATTTTAACGACATTAATTGTACCACTATTAGTTGTTGATGAATTTCCATCAGCAATAGGATACATAAATAAACTATCAGCGGATAAAATAGAACCTGAGTTGATAATCAAACTTGATGGTGTCGCTCCATTAGATGAATATACTGTAATCGATGCAGCATTACCATTAGCAGCCAATGTAACTGTGTGTCCGTCATTAATCGTAACATAATCCGTAGCTGCAGGAGGCACTGTAGCAGGAGATACGACAGGGACAATAGTTGGAATAAAAAGTGGAGGTAAAACAACAACAGTATATGTTGTAACTGACCAAGTACTTACGGTGTTCCAATTACCTGTTGCAACACTGTTGTATATTGTTTGCGCATTGAAATTCGAAACAAACGAAACTAATGCAAAACTGATGATTATAGTAATTTTTTTTATCATAACTTCAAAGTTTATCTAATTGTTGTGGGGTATTCTTCTATATAAAAGTAAAAATAAAAGAAATAATTAGAAAATGTGTTAAGTTTTTGATAAAAATAAAACTCTATAGAATGAAGTGCTAAAAATAAAGGATAATTTACTGTAACATAAATCTTAAAGCAAAACCAGCTTTAGTATTTGCCGTTGGAAATGATGTGGAGATAACAGGTGTGTTTACAACTCTGTCGTAATAAGCTCTAATCATTAGGTTTTTACTTAAGTTATATTGTCCATTAAATTTAATAGAGACCATATTTTGACCAGCTGTAGCTTGATTTTGATTCTCTATTATTTTACGTGTTACAGTTTTGTTGTCTCTAATAGAAATACTTAAATCTAAGTTTAAGTCACTAGGGTCAATTTTTTTACCATTAAACTTGAATGGTAACTGAAGCTTTTTAAAGATATATCCAGAGCCAATAACAAGTTCACTACCCTTAATTTCAGTGATTTGATTGTTGGATAAACTTAAAGCTATATTACGGTCCTTTTTTATTTCTAGTTTACCTTTAACGCCATTTTTGAGTGTTAAATTAGCACCTAAAAGTGGTTGGAATTGTTCCGTTATAGCGACATTAAGTATTTGTTTTTCGCTAATAAAATTACCAGCCATATCTAGTTCTGTTGCTCCTAATTGATCGCTTTCAAATCCTAGATTTGTAGTATAATTCCCCATGTTAAAGTTAGAACGATAAGCATGAGTAAATGAAAGTGTTTTAACATATTTCTTAACCCACTTGATTTTAGATAGACCATCATAGGAAATTCTCCAATTAGGTAAAGGCATTTTCCTAAATGGGTTAATATTCTTTTCATTTACATTTTGTCCTGTATAAGCAGCTAAAAATGCTCCTATCACAACATCTTGTTGAGCCCCATTATATCCACCTGCATAGTTGTTCTCAGCTGAAGCCGTATCTGAATGAGCATTTGTTCCTGCTATCAAATGTGAAACTTCTGGTCGTATTGCTCTTAGGTTGTCAAAAGTAATGTTTTGGAGGTCATCACTATTGTCTCCTAAATCTCTTACAAAAGCAGTATTCCAAGTAATAATAGAACGACTAAAAGAACCTGTGAAACGTTGATTTAAGTGCTCAAAGTCATCACCATTAACTCCTAGATTGGAAGTGTTGTTTGAAGCGATGTTATAGTTTGCTGTTAAATCAATTCTAAACCCTTTTATAGGTTTTAATGTAGCTTTTAAATTTAGTTTTTCAGTATGAGTAACAGCATATTGTGTGTTTATTAACCCAAAGCTAGAAGTATCAACTAACCAACCATTTCTATATGCTGTTTCAGCATAATTATAAGCAGTTGGTCTACCAAAAATGTCCATTTCTTGGAATCCACCAGATACAAACTCCCATGATTGTCCCTGAAAGTTTTCATCTAAGCCCAGCATATCTGTCCTGTTAGCAAAACCAGGTAACAAAATTCCATCATTAGTAGAGTAGGTACCAGATACATTTTTAAGAGACATTAAAATCTTAGCAGTTTCTTCTAAAATGTTAAACTCTTTTTTATTCTTATCATCTTCTTTTTTGTCTTTCCCCTTATTATCGTCTGGTTTTTTCTTTTGATTCACACCTCTTCTTGAAGTAGGTCTTCTTCTAGACTTCTGATTAAGCTTTTTGAAATAAGGTACTTTGTTGTATAGATTGGTCATGTTTAACTTTCCATTCCATTGAATTACCCTAGAATTTTGAACAACATTTCCAACTTCAGGTAAAGCAAGAGGAGCTTGCGTCCAATCAAAGTTAGCAGAGTATCTAGTGTTTAAAGATATCCAATCGGTTATAGGGAATTTATTTAAAGGCCATTTGTATGAAACATTAATAGTATGACCATAATTCATTGTTTCTCCAAAGTTTCTTAAACTGGTAGTTACGGAGTCCGTAGCAGATTCCCTATTATAACCAAAAGCTCCATAATCTACTTTTCCATATGGGTCGTTAATAAAGGCTCTGTTTTTTGCTGTAAAATCGAATTTTAAACTCTTTGTCAAATCATATTTAAAGTCATAATCTCTATCCCAATTAAATGTCTTAGTATAATTTGGAATAGTAATACCACCTTCAATATTGCTACGTATTTCAAACTCGTTATATGAACGGTCAACTGTAGTTCTAAACCCTAATTTCTTTGGAGCAAAATAAAGGTTAAAATCTTTTATAGGCCTTAACCATTTTGATTTTCTAAATAGCTTATTTCTCTTAAATGGCTCCCAAGGTTTTGGAGAGTTACTAAATCCATACGTTAACCCACCTAAATAACTTACTTTTCTATCGAGTTGTGTATTAATGTCAACATGAGTAATTTCATTATAAGAATAAGAAGCAGAAAAGTTTTTTACATCATAAAAACGAGGTTTCTTTACTTTTTTAGGGTCTTTTTCTTTGTTTGCAGAAGGGTCTAATCGAACATTTGTAAAGTTTAATGATTTACGTTCTGTGATATTACTCCCATTTCTAAAGCGCTCTTGCCATTCTTCTTCTGTTTCTTCAGGATTTTTTTCAAAATCTAAATCAGGATTTAAAGGATCGTAAAGAGGTTTAATTGTATTGTTAGAGTATCCCATGTACATAGGTAATTGTAATCCTGTTTTATTTCCAAAGAATTTACCAAGTTGGACAGTTGTTGAGGCATCAACACCGTAAACATATTCTTGCTGTCTTTCTCCTACACGCTCTTCTATACTTCCAAAGTATGGTGTAGAGTAATTTCCTGATAAGGATACATCCGCAAAATCAGCTAATTGCG
>JAUHZI010000129.1 GCA_030426105.1 Bacteroidia bacterium
CTTTAATTAAGCAATATTCTGCATCTAAAATAACAGCAAATAAGCACATTCCTGTAGCTAAAAAGAGTGAAAGTTACCCTTTATCATCTTCTCAGCAAAGATTATGGACATTAAGTCAAATAGACGATGCAAATAAGTCTTATAATATGCCAGGTATTCAGGCTATTAATGAGGGTATAGATGTAGAGGCTTTTATGAGTTCACTTCGAGACTTAATAAAACGCCATGAAATTTTACGCACAGTTTTTAAAACAGATGAAAATGATGAAGTTAGACAATTTATAGAGCCCGAAGACAACTTTACTTTTTCATTTGAGCAAGTTGATGTTGATAATGATGAAGACAAGATTAGTAGTATCATAGAAAATGAATATACAACTTTATTTGATTTAGCAAAAGATTCTCTATTTAGAGGAAAATTGATTCGAGTAACAGATACTAAATGGATATTCTGTTTTGTGATGCACCATATTATTAGTGATGGTTGGTCTATGAATGTAATAGTCAAAGAATTATTAGAAAATTATAGTGTAAGGGTACGTGGAGAAGTTCCAAAAAGTATTCCACTAGATCTTCAGTATAAGGATTATGCCGTATGGCAGCAAGATCAATTAGTAAATGGTAGTTTAGAAGAAGAAAAGAAGTATTGGTTAAATCATTTACGAGGAGAATTACCGGTATTATCAGACTTTGGTGATTTTCCAAGGCCAGCAGTAAAAACATACAATGGAGGTTTAGTAGAAAGTAAGATAAATACATCACTTTATCAGGAATTCAAAGCATTGTGTTCAAGAGAAGAAGGAACTTTATTTATGGGCTGCCTGAGTCTTTTAAATGTGTTCTTGCATAAATATTCAGGTCAAGAAGAATTTATAATAGGAAGCCCAGTTTCAGGAAGAACTCATGCTGCATTGCACGATCAAATAGGTTTTTATGTCAACACTTTAGCACTTCGTAATTCTTTTAGTTCTGAGAATAGTTTTGCAGAAGTATTTGAAAAAGTAAAGAAAAATACCTTAGAAGCTTTTGAGCATCAGACATATCCTTTTGATGAGTTGTTAGATGACTTGCAGATAACTAGAGACCTGAGTAGAAATGCATTATTTGATGTAATGTTGGTAGTTCAAGAAGAAAAAAATGAGCAAGAAATAGATTTTTTAGAAGATGGTTCTTTATCAGTAGCTAACTTCAATAATAATGATAACCACTCAGCGAGTAAATTTGATTTATTATTCACATTTACAGAGTCATCAGATGATTTAGGTATTGGTATCGAGTATAACAGTGATATTTTTAGTAAGTCATTGGTAGAACAAATGCTTGTTCATATGGAGCAGTTGTTGGCTAATTTAATAGCAAATTCAAGAGTTAGCTTATCCATAATCAGTTGTTTGAGAAGAGAAGAGAAGCGCGAGTTAATAGAGGATTATAATGCTACAGGTACTCTTTATGAGGCAGGGACTTCTATTTTAAGTTTATTTGAGGATCAGGTTAATTTACATCCAGAAAAAGCAGCTTTAGTTTATGAGGATGTGTCATTTACTTATTCAGAGTTAGATGGATTAAGTACCCAGTTAAGTTATTATTTAGCCTCAAACTATGAATTAAATAGAGAAGAATTAATAGCGATTCAATTACCGAAGAGTCCATGGCAAATCATTTCGATTTTGGGGATTATAAAGTTGGGATGTGCTTATGTACCTATAGCATCTGATTACCCACAAGAACGTATTGATTATATCTTATCAGATACAGATAGTAAAGTAGTCATCACGGAAGAGATGTTGTCTGATTTTGAGTCAAGGAAGTCAGAATATTCCACAACAAGAGATATGGAGTTAAGAACGATGTCTAGTTTGGCTTATGTAATGTATACATCAGGTTCTACAGGATATCCTAAGGGAGTTTTGGTAGAAGATAGCGGAATTATACGTTTAGTAAAAGAGGCGAATTATGTTGATATACCATCGAGTTCTGTAGTTTTATCAACAGGATCTTTTTCATTTGATGCCACGACTTTTGAATATTGGGGAATGTTACTCAATGGAGGTACTTTAATCTTAAGTGAAGAGTCTGTGTTTTTATCAGCAGTAGAGTTATCAGAGACGATACGAGATAAAGGAGTAACGATGATGTGGTTTACCAGTGGATTATTAAATCAATTGGTAGACGAATCGATAGAAGTATTTGAAGGTTTAGAAACCTTATTAACAGGAGGAGACCGTTTATCTCCAATTCATATAGGAAAACTAAAAGAAAGGTATCCTTCTTTAGAACTGATAAATGGCTATGGACCTACAGAGAATACTACTTTTTCTATTTGTCATAGGATACAATCAGTAGCAACTAAATCAGCAGGTATTCCCATAGGAAATCCAATCAATAATAGCAGTGTTTATATTTTAGATAAGCACATGAATCTAGTACCCAAAGGAGTCACTGGAGAGCTTTACTTAGGAGGTTTAGGAGTTTCCAGAGGATATTTAAACCGATCAGACTTAACACAAGAACGTTTTATCTCTTCCCCTTTTGTAATAGATGAACGTTTGTATAAGACGGGCGATTTAGGGAAGTGGAATCAATTTGGAGAAGTAGAATTTGTAGGGCGAGAAGATAACCAGGTAAAAATACGAGGTTTCCGTATAGAATTGGGAGAGATAGAGCATGTGATGAGCATGTATCCGGGAGTGAACTCATCTTTAGCCATTGTAGAAGAAGCAAAAGGAGATAAACAAATAATAGGATATGTTACAAGTGAAGAAGATTTAGATTACAATGATTTACGATCGTGGTTATCACAAAGACTTCCATCGTACATGGTACCTAGTTATTTACATGTTTTGGAACAATTTCCATTAACAGTTAATGGAAAAGTAGACAGGAGTAAACTACCAAGTATAGAAGGTGTTTTAAACTCACGCGGAACAACATATTTAGCTCCAGAGAGTGCTGTAGAGCAAAAGTTAAGTGTTTTATGGATGGAGTTGTTAAATGTACCAAAAGTAGGGTTATTAGACAACTTTTTTGAATTAGGTGGGCATAGTTTAAAAGCTACAAAATTAATAAGTAGAATTCATAAAGAGTTCAATGTAAAATTACGTTTATTAGAGTTATTTAACCATCCAGATTTACAATCACAAAGTGCTTTAATAACATCAAAAGAATCAGAAATATATCATGCTATCCCTCAATTAGGGATTCAAGAATCGTATCCATTATCTTTAATGCAACGCCGATTATGGATTTTGAGTCAATTAGAGGAGGCTAACGTAGCCTATAATATGCCAGGAGTGTATGTGTTTAAAGGAGCTTTAGATATATCATTATTAGAAGCCTCTTTTAAAACATTAATTTCTCGTCATGAGATTTTACGCACTTATTTTAAGAAAGATGATTTAGGAGACATTCGACAATATATACGAGATGTAGACAGAATAGAATTTAAAATAGGTTTTGTAGATGCTAGAGGATATTCAGAATCAGAAGTATCCTTAGCTTTATCGAAGACTTTGAGAATGCCTTTTAATTTATCAGAAGGGCCATTATTACGTATCAACTTATATCAAGTATCAGAAGACCATTGGGTATTTAGCAGTGTTATTCACCATATTATTTGTGATGGATGGTCTATGGAAGTTTTAGTGAAGGAATTATTGATGAACTATAATGGACTCGTAACAGAAGCTCCGTTGGCTCAATCACCATTACGTATTCAGTATAAAGACTATGCTTCATGGCAGTTGGAAAGTTTAAAGGGTTCAAGTTCAGACAAAGAGTATTGGTTGAATCATTTTTCAGGGAGTTTACCTGTTTTAGATTTATCAGGAGGAAAACCACGTCCAGCAGTAAAAACATATAATGGAGATGTTTATGAGAGGAAGTTTTCAAAAGAGTTAAGTAACAAGCTAACTCGCTTTTTACAGCAAGAAGAAGCAACTCTGTTTATGGGATTATTAGGAGCTGTAAATGCACTTTTTTACCATTACACTTCACAAGAAGATATTATAATAGGAAGCCCTATCTCAGGAAGAGATCATAGAGATTTAGAAGATCAAATAGGTTTTTATGTAAACACCTTAGCTTTACGTACACAGTTTTCAAAAGAAGATAATTTTGAAGCCTTATTATCAAAAGTTAAAGAAGTAGTTTTAGGAGCTCATGCGCATCAACTATATCCGTTTGATGAATTAGTGTCTTCTTTGGGGCTGCAACGCGATATGAGTCGTAATCCTCTATTTGACGTACAAGTTATTGTACAAAATTCAAATACAGACCCTACAGCCTCGTTAGGTTTAGAAGGGCTATCAGTAGAATCTTATACTGGAGAAGTATCACACTCAAGTGTATTTGATCTGGTCTTCAATTTTATAGAAAGTGAAGAAGGACTTATAGTTAGTACTATTTATAACACAGATGTTTTTGAATATGATTGGTTGGTTCAAATGCACACGCACTTAGAGACTTTGTTAGAGGTTATGTTGGCAAGCCCAACAGTGTCAATATCACAGTTAAGTTGTTTATCAGCTCAAGAAGAGGTAAACTTATTAGAAGCATTTAAAACACCAAAAATAGCTTACGATGAGGCAGCTACGATAGTATCACTAATAGAAGCCCAAGCAAAGAAAACTCCAGAAGCTACGGCTGTTTATTATGAAGGAACAAGCTTAAGCTATCAAGAATTAGATGAACAATCAAATCAATTAGCGCACTACTTAATAGAGGAGTACGGTGTGGTAAACAATGATTTAGTAGGTATTATGATGGATCGTTCAGAACAGATGTTTATAGGAGTTCTAGCAATCCTAAAAACAGGAGGAGCCTATGTACCAATAGACCCAGAATATCCAGAATCTAGGAAATCGTACATTTTAAAAGATACGCAGTTAAAAGTATTACTTACACAATCCGATTACATTTTTGATTTAAGCTATTATGAAGGGAATTTGTTTGCAATGGATTTACAGTTACCAACACTTACCAATCCAACAAGTTCACCAGAAGTATCTATTTCATCAAACGATTTAGTTTACATCATTTATACCTCAGGATCTACCGGGAATCCGAAAGGAGTTTTAGTATCTCATGGTAACTTAATGCATTCATTAGCTCCAAGAGCTTCAGTATATGGTACTATCGATCGTTTTTTACTACTATCTTCTATAGCCTTTGACAGTTCAGTAGCAGGAATTTTTAGCACGTTAAGTACCGGAGGACAATTATGTATTACTAAGAGTTCAGATATCGCTAATGTTCCTTTTATCGCAAACTATATTGTCTCAGAACAAATTAGTCATTTATTAACGGTACCTTCTTATTACCGATTATTATTAGACAGTTTATCAGGAAGAGACTCAGTATCTTTAAAAGGAGTTACAGTGGCAGGAGAATACTGTCCTATGAGCTTAATTACCGATCATTATGCTAGCCATATAGGAGAGTCAGGCTGTGATTTATTTAATGAGTATGGTCCTACAGAATGTACAGTTTGGAGTACAGTACATAAGTACAATCCAGAAGACGAGGTAACCTCTACGATAGGAAAGCCTATAGCCAATACCCCAATTTACTTATTAAGTGAAGAAGAAACATTAGTGCCCGTGGGTGTTGTAGGAGAATTATGTATAGGAGGAGCAGGAGTAACCCAAGGATATTTAAACCGTCCAGATTTAACAGCAGAGAAGTTTGTAGACGATCCATTTAACCCAGGAGGAAAGATGTATAAGACAGGAGACTATGGAAGATGGAAGTTAAACGGAGAGATAGAGTTTTTAGGAAGAAAGGATGATCAGGTAAAGATCCGAGGAAACCGAGTAGAGTTGGGTGAGATTCAGAATGCGTTAGAGAGTTATGATTCTATACAAACAGCAATAGTACTAGCAAAGGCAAATTCATCAGGTACCAATGAGTTGTATGCTTATATAAAGAGTGATGAAGACTTAAGTGTTCCAGGTATCAAGAAGCATTTAGGCGGTATGTTACCAGGTTATGCTATCCCATCTAATTATACACAGGTAGAATCATTTCCAACGACTTCTAATGGAAAGATAGATACGAAGGCGTTGTTATTAATGGATGCACCAGAGTTGGATAGTGGAGTGGAGTATGTAGCTCCAAGCACAGTGGAAGAGCAGCAGTTAGTAGAGATATGGCAAGAAGTATTAAACAAAGAGAAAGTTGGTATTAAAGATCATTTCTTCGACTTAGGAGGGGATTCAATTAAGGTATTGAAAATTGTAAATGCAATTTATAATCAAATGCAAATAGAAGTTTCTATTTCAGATATCTATACGCATGATAGTGTCTTAGAGTTATCAAATTTTATATCTGAGAATAAGAAGGTTTTAGAAGATAAAAAAGGTGAAATATCAAAGGCGAAAAGTGAAATTATAAATTCTTTTAACTTAATAAAAGAGAGTGTTTTAAAATATTTAAATGAAGATGAAGTAGAAAATATTGAAGATATATATCCTATGACTGATATTCAGAAGGGTATGATATATGAGTCATCAATACATGAGGGAGCTAGTATTTATCATGATCAGATGCTGAATCAAAGAGTATTCAAAAACTTTAATGAATCAATATTTAAACAAGCTTTACAGTTAATTGCGAGTAAGCATGAAATATTAAGAACAAGCTTTAACATTTACGATTATGATGAAGAAGTACAAATAGTACATAAAAATGTTGATATTCCTTTTGTTTATGAGGATATATCAAATATTAATTCATTAAAAGGTCAAGAAGAAATTATAAGAGATTTTCTTCAATCAGAGTTAAAAAAGCCATTTGACACAACAAAAGCACCATTATTTAGAATGGCGGCATTTGATATAGGAGATGACAATATAGTTTTTGTTTCTCAGTGTCATCATGCAATTATTGATGGTTGGAGTGACTCAATGCTTTTAACAGAACTAAATAATGTGTATTTAGAGTTGACAAAGGATGTTACTTTTAAACCTAATAAATTAAAGGCGAGTTATAAAGATTTTGTAGTACAACACGAAATTGATAAAAAGGATTTAGAAATTCGATCTTATTGGAATAATGAGTTGGCGGATTGCAATAAACTGGACATTTTTACGAATGACGAAACAAATGTTCTTTACGGAAACGTACTAAGCAAAAAAGAGTTTAATAAGCTAAATCAATTAGCAAGCCATATAAATACAACTGTAAAAGAAATTTCATTAAGTGCTTATATTTTTACTTTAAGTATATTAAATGGAGATTCGGAAGTAGTAACAGGGTTGGTAACTAATAACAGACCTAGTATTGAAGATGGAGATAAACTTTTAGGTTGCTTTTTAAATACAATTCCATTACAGTATACAATTGATTATGATGTTACTATAAGAGATTTTATAAAAGAAATCCAACAAAAATTACTTGCGTTAAAAAAGTACGAACGTCTTAGTTTATTAGAAATAGCAACCTTAAATAAAAAGGAGTATTTAACAGAAAACCCATATTTTATAGTTATAATGATATTGAAGAAGAAAGAAAAGAGAACTTAGAGGAAGAGCAAACATCAAAAAACACAATTTCTTTATCAGGAAGGAATAAAACAAATACATATTTAGATTTTAATGTCAATACTACAGGAAATACTTACCATGCAAGCATTTCTTTAACGAGAAAATTAAAATCTGGATTTTCAGTAGAAGAGTTAAATAACCTTTATTTTTTTATATTAAAATCATTTATTGAAGCTCCAAATCAGGAGTTAAAAACTGTAAGTTGTTTAACAGAGGAAGAAAAACAAAAAGTGTTATATGAGTTTAATAACACTAAGCATGATTTTCCTGAAACAACGTTACCTAGCTTATTTGCAGAACAAGTAGAAAAAACACCAGAAAAAGTAGCATTAGTATATCAAGATAAGGAGTTCACATTTGGTAATTTAAATGAAAAGTCTAATCAATTAGCTCACTATTTAAAATCAAAATATACTTTAAAACCAAATGATTTGGTTGCAGTAGCTTTACCTAGAAGTGAGAAAATGATTATAACACTTTTAGCAACTCATAAAGCAGGAAGCGCATATGTTCCTATAGATCCTAATCATCCAAAAGAGAGAGTAGATTATGTGGTTAAAGATAGCGGTTGTAAGTTAATTATAACAGAAGAAGTATTTGAAGAGTTTGAATGTGTAGCTCAAGAGTTTTCAGAAGAAAATTTAGAATTAACAAATGCTCCAACAGATATTGCATATGTGATTTATACCTCTGGTTCAACAGGAAATCCGAAAGGATGTATTTTAGAACATAAAGGTGTTGTGAATAGAATCGAATGGATGTGGGATGCTTTCAACTATAACGAAGAAGATGTAATTCTACAAAAAACAACATTTACTTTCGATGTGTCTGTTTGGGAAATTTTTATGCCTTTATGTTGGGGAACAAAAATGGTATTATGCTCAGATGATGATATCGCTAATCCTCAAAATATAGCATCATTAATAAAAAGACATAAAGTTAGCTGCTTACATTTTGTACCAAGTATGTTAAATGAATTCATTAACACATTGTTTGAAAAACCAAGTATTAATGAAGAACTTAATAGTTTACGATTAATTATTACAAGTGGAGAAGCATTACAGGTAAATACGGTTAAAAAATGGTATGAAAAATTAAAGACTCCTATTAAAAACTTGTACGGACCAACAGAAGCTTCAATTGATGTAACATACTACGATACTTCTATAGATGATGATATCATACCAATTGGAAAACCTATATGGAATACTTCAATTTATATTTTAGATGGAAACAAGAATTTGGTTCCTGTTGGATGTTCAGGGGAGATTTATCTCGCAGGTGTAGGTTTAGCAAAGGGATATTTGAATAAAAAAGATTTAACAGAAGAACGATTTGTAGATAATCCATTTGTACCAGGAGAAAAAATGTATAAGACAGGAGATTTAGGAAAATGGACTCCTGATGGAAATGTTATTTATATAGGAAGAAATGATAATCAATTAAAAATAAGAGGTTTTAGAATAGAGCTTGGAGAAATAGAGCAAAAAATATTAGAATATCAAGCTATAGATTCTGTTGTTGTGCTAGCAAAAAAGACTTCACTAAATGAAGATTATTTAGTAGCATTTACAGTAAGTAGCTCAGATTTAGATACAGCAAAAATAAAGAGTTATTTAAAAGAAAAACTTCCAGAGTATATGATTCCTAGTCGTTTTGTTCAATTAGAAGCTCTACCTTTAACATTAAATGGAAAGTTAGATAGAAAGAAGTTACTTGCTAAAGATGATTCTTTTACTTCAACTAAGGAATTTATAGCTCCTGTAACATCTACAGAGAAGAGTTTAGGAGAGATATGGAGTACGTTATTAGGGGAAGAAAAAATAGGAATTAATGATGACTTTTTTGAATTGGGAGGACACAGTCTTAAAGCTATTCAATTAATGAATAAGATTCGTAAAGTTTTTCAAGTACAACTTCAATTAAAGAAATTGTTCGATAA
>JAUHZI010000285.1 GCA_030426105.1 Bacteroidia bacterium
ATAGGATGCAGCGGCTAATGTCCAGTTTCCAAATTTCTGATGAGCCTTGTTAAGGTATTCACAAGCTGCAATTGTAGCTTTTTCCACATGATAACGCTCATCTACAAAACTGTTAACTTCTAAGTTGAGACCCTTTGCAGTTTTAGGCATAAATTGCCAAAAACCTTTTGCTCCAGAAGGTGAAGTAACATTCATTAAACCGCTTTCTATTAAGGCTAGGTATTTAAAGTCATCAGGAATATTATTTTCCTTCAATATTGGCTCTATAGTAGGAAACCATTTGTGAGCTCGTTTGATGAACAAAAATGTTTGTGATTGCCAATACATATTGACCAAAAGTTCTCGGTCTAATTTTTCGTATATAAATGCTTGGTTAATTGGCACAGGTTCATTACAAAAGTTCAACCCTGTAGGGATTTTAGGGGCCTTTATCTTGTATTCATAACTAACAGAGGGAATGCTTTCCTCTTTAGTTTTCGAATCCTTTTCTTGGGCTATTGGTAGTTTTTCTTGTGCTTGTTTTTCTTCACAGCTTGCTAATAAGTATAAACTTAAAATTGGAAAAATAAAGGTTATTAGCGTTTTATAAATCATTTTCTTTTGTCTTTGTTAATTTGAGTAAACCCAAAAAGAAAGCCAAAGATAATTAAAAAATAGATTAATAAAATAGCGGAATGATACCACCTCCATGTGTCAATAAATTTAAAGATACCAACACAAATGATTAACGAAATAATGGATAGTCCTAAAAAAACAAATCCCACTCTACTATCAGATAATCCTAGGTAGGACAAGTGATGTGTAGTATGGTCTTTCCCGCCAATAAAAGGAGACTGTTTCCTAGATAGTCTATTAATTACAACAGTTGTCGTGTCTACTATAGGCAGTATAAATGCTATTAATACAGTGAATATCTTTTGAAGACTTTCAGAATCACCATCAAAAGTTGTACTGTTCCAGATGTATTTAATTCCCATAGCAGCAATAAACATTCCTAAAAATTGACTACCTGTATCTCCCATAAACATTTTGGAAGGGTTCCAATTATAAAATAAAAAAGCAACTAATGAAGAAAGTACTCCCAACATCACAATGAAATCAAAAGAAGCATAGTTCCCATTTATGGCTAAAAATGAGATACAAATTAAGAGGATGAAAATTGAAACAGTACCTGTTATCCCGTCCATATTATCAAGCATGTTAATGGAATTCATAATCCCAATAATCCACGTTATAGTAAGCGCATAGTTAAGGAAATCGGTCTCAAAAAAATGAATGTAGTTACCCGAGAAAATTAAAAGTACCCCACAAATAAGTTGTACAAAAAATTTAAGCCAAGGCTTGGTGTTGTATGCATCATCTGCCAACCCCATTAAAAAAGCCATGGCTGTAGCTCCTATAACGCCAAGAGCTTCTATGTCATGAAACAATGGAGAGCTAGGGAAAAATATCGAAAAGCAAGCTGTTGATAATAAAAATGAAACATAAAAGGATAACCCTCCAATTGCTGGTTTTGATACATTACTCCATCTTATAATAGGTTGGTCTTTTCCTCTAATGCCTAGGTTTGTAATAAATTTTAATAAGATCATATTCATCAGTACGTTGAATAAGACCATACTAATTGAAAAGATGGAGTAAATAATGAAAATGTATTGACTTTCTTCCACTTTAAAGGTTGTTTAGAAGTTTGATTTAAATTCTTTAAAGGGCTGTCCTATTTTATCTTTGTCTGATAATATAGGAGCTTCAGTATTCCAGTTGATGTCCAAATCCGAATCATTCCATAAAATACATCCTTCACTCTCTTTGTTATAATAGTTCGTACATTTGTAAAAGAAGACAGAGTCATCTTCTAAGGCCACAAATCCATGAGCTATTCCTTCTGGGAGCCATACCATTTTATTAGATTTACTGTC
>JAUHZI010000130.1 GCA_030426105.1 Bacteroidia bacterium
CCTTGCAAAGTATACTAATCTAAATTTTAAAATATATGAAGGCATTGTACTTAACATTAACTTTTTTACTTACAGTAGGTCTCTCTTTTACACAGACTTCGAATTGGGATTTTGAAACTTGGTCATCAGGAGTAGGATATGATAGTCCTAATAACTGGGAAAACATTAACCAGTATGCTTCTATTTTGGGGGTGACACCATCGGTTGAAAAAATAACATCAGGAGCTCCTCAAGGATCATATGCTGCAAAACTTACGACTAATTCTTGTGCTAATTGTGCAGCTGTAATAGGCCCTGGTACTGATACTTTAGCGGGGTTGATTACTCAAAATTCAGGATATACTGTTGTTCCACAAACAGCAACTTTTATGTATAAATATAATGGTGTAGCAGGTGATATGGGGTTGTTTTATATTGAAGTTACTTCATGGGATGCGGTTGGAGACTCAGCAATTGTAGTTGCTGCAGGTGTTGATTCATTATTAACTGTAAATTCTTGGTCTTCAAAAACAGTTCAGTTTTATCCAGGACCTGGAGCATCATTAACTCCTGATACGATTAAAGTTACATTTTTATCAAGCGCTGGAGCACTAGGAATTGGTTCAGTTCGCCCTCAAATTGGTTCAGAATTATCTGTTGATGCTTTAAGTTTAAATACTCAAGTCTCTATTGCCGAGAATTCAGAAGAAAATATAGTGACTGTATTGGAAGGAACTAGTTTAAATATTTATTTTGAAACAGAAGAAACTCAAATTGAGTTAATAGATTTGAATGGAAGAATGTTAGAGCAAAAAAGAGGAATAAATCAGGTGTCTGTTGATGTATCAGAGTACCCAAAAGGAATCTATATCATTCGTTATTCTTCTAGGGAGAGTTTTGGAACAAAGAAAGTTTTTATCCAATAGTGATTTACATTTGAATAAAATTTATTTAAGCCCTTCAGAACAGAAGGGCTTTTTTTGTGTAAAGGAGAAAAATCAATTATAGTTAGTAGATTTAAGCAACCTTTCTTATTTTTGAGCAATCAACTTAAAAACGTGGATAACCAATATAAAATGAAGATTTCGAATTATTTAATTCTTTTTTTGAGTTTAGTTGTAGTATACGCATGTGAAAGCGATGTTGAAGAGAATACGCCTAAGCATCCTATCGAAAGTAAGAAAGAACCAGAAAAACCTAAAGTTACAACTCCTATTTTTGATAAAGATTCTGCTTTTGCGTATGTCCAAAAGCAAGTAGATTTTGGACCAAGAGTGCCGAATACAAAAGAACATGACGCTTGCGGAGAATGGATGGCAAGTGAATTAGTAAAGTATGGTTTTGATACATTAATTCAAAGAGGAAAGGTTTTGGCCTTTAATGGTACGGTTTTAAATATCCAAAATATTATAGGCCAGTATAAAAAAGACGCTAAAGAGCGAATTATGCTTTGTGCACATTGGGATACTAGACCATTTGCTGATAGGGATTCTGTAAATAAAAACGTTCCTATAGATGGAGCCAATGATGGAGCTAGTGGTGTTGGAGTTTTACTTGAAGTCGCAAGGCAAATCAGCATTCAAAATCCAAGGTTAGGTGTTGATATTATTTTCTTTGATGCTGAAGATTATGGTGCAGTACAGGTGACTGAGTCTTTACAAGATTTGAGTAGTATGAGCGATACTTGGTGTTTAGGTTCTCAGTTCTGGTGTAAAAACCCACCAATTCCAGATTATAACCCTAAGTATGGTATTTTGTTGGATATGGTTGGTGCTACTGATGCAATTTTTCCTAAAGATGCAGTCTCTCGCCATTATGCAGGAGGCTTGGTCAATAAAATTTGGAAAGAAGCTCAAAATTTAGGGTATGGAAAGTATTTTGTAAACCAGTTGGCTGGAGCAATAACAGATGATCATACTTATATTAATGAAATGACATCAATCCCTGTTGTTGATATTATACACTATATTCCGAATGGTAATTATGGAGACTTTGGTAAGTTCCATCATACACATGCAGATAATATGGATGTTGTCGATAGAGAAACATTAGGAGTTGTAGGGCAAATGATGTTACATATAATCTACCAAGAGTTATAAAACAAAATATACAAACGAGATGCTTATTTGTTAGCATTTCAACCTTTTATAAAAAATATAAAAATGAATTTTAAAACATTAGGCGAGTTTATTATTGATCGCCAGAAAGACTTCCCTGGATCAAGTGGTGATTTATCGCGTATTTTAAGTGCTATAAGGTTAGCTTCTAAAATTGTAAGCCAACAGGTTAATAAAGCTGGGTTAGCTCGGCATATCTTAGGGGGAGTAGGAAGAGAAAATGTACAAGGAGAAGCGCAACAAAAATTAGACGTGTATGCTGATGAACGTTTTATTGAAGCGTTAAATAATAGAGGTAATGTTTGTGGTATAGGTTCTGAAGAAAATGATGATTTTATCGAGCTAAATAAAGACGGGAAGTATATCATTCTTATGGATCCTTTAGACGGTTCTTCTAATATTGACGTGAATGTGTCTATAGGAACTATATTCAGTGTCTTTAAGAGAGTAACGGAGATAGGAGAGCCTGTGGCATTAGAGGATTTCTTACAACCAGGAGTAGAGCAAGTAGCAGCTGGTTATGTTTTGTATGGATCTTCAACCATGATGGTTTATACAACTGGAAATGGAGTAAATGGTTTTACTTATGATCCAGGAATTGGGGTGTTCTTTTTGTCTCATCCAGATATGACGTTTCCTAATCAAAGCAAAATCTATTCAATGAATGAAGGAAACTTAATGAGAAGTTCAAAAGGTGTGCAGAATTATGTGAAATATTGTCAAGAAGTCGATAAAGAAACAAATAGACCGCATACAGGACGTTATATAGGTTCTTTAGTTGCTGATTTCCATAGAAATTTAATTAAAGGAGGAATCTATATGTATCCATCTACAGATAGTGCTCCAGATGGGAAGTTGAGGCTATTGTATGAATGTAATCCTTTAGCATTTTTAACAGAACAAGCAGGAGGTAAAGCTTCTAATGGGAAAGAAAGAATAATGGAGATTCGTCCAACAAAACTCCATCAAAGAGTTCCTTATTTTGTCGGAAACACATCTATGGTTGAAAAAGTAGAGGAGTTTATTGCTAAAGAATGAGAATGATGAAAAAACTGTTAACCTTTCTAGTTGCTTTAAGCGCTACAACTTTATTTGCCCAAAGCCCTAAAATTGATTTTGAAGAATATGATTTAGATAACGGTCTGCATGTGATTTTACATGAAGATCATTCTACTCCTATAGTTGGAGTTTCTGTCATGTATCACGTTGGATCTAAAAATGAGGATTCAAATAGAACTGGATTTGCTCACTTTTTTGAACATTTATTATTTGAAGGATCTAAGAATATTAAACGAGGAGAATTCTTTAAGTATATAGAAAATGCAGGGGGACAAAATAACGCGAACACAACGAAAGATAGAACGTTTTATTACGAAGTCCTTCCATCTAATCAGTTGGAATTAGGATTGTGGTTAGAATCAGAAAGAATGCTCCATGCTGTTATAGACAATGAAGGAGTTGAAACACAGCGAGAGGTGGTAAAAGAAGAGAAGAGACTAAGAGTTGATAATAGACCTTATGGTTCTGTCTTTCGAGAGTTATTTAAGAGGGCGTATAAGAAACATCCTTATAAATGGGAGGTTATTGGATCAATGGAGCATTTAAATGCTGCTAATGAAGAAGATTTTATAAAGTTTTATCAAAAATTTTATGTACCCAATAATGCTGTGCTTTCAATAGCTGGTGACTTTAATTCAGAGGAACTAAAAAAGGATATTGAAGCTTATTTTGGGGCTATTCCTAGAGGGGAGAATGAAATTCCTAAGATTACAATAGAAGAGCCACCACTTGGGGGAGAAGTTAGAGATACAATATATGATAATATACAGTTGCCTGGTTTAATGCAGGCTTATAGAATGCCAGCGCAAGGAACGCCTGATTCCTATGCATTAGAAATGTTAGGGACTTTGCTTTCTGGTGGTGAAAGTTCTAGATTTAATAAGAAATGTGTGCAAGAGTCTGAAAAGGCATTGTTTGTTGCAAATTTCCCTTATTCATTGGAAAACTCAGGCCTTAGTATTGTTTACTCTATTGTTAATGGTGAGACAAAACTTGATGAGTTAGAAGAAGAAATTCAAGAAGAAATAGATCAGGTAAAAAACGAATTGATTTCAGATTATGAATATCAGAAGTTAAGAAACTCGATAGAGAGTGATTTTGTTTATAATTTCAATTCAATGATTGGGATTGCAGAAAATTTAGCAAACTATCACATGTACTTTGGTGATGCAAATTTAATTAATACTGAGCTGGAACGTTACTTAAAAGTAACGAAAGAAGACATTCAAAGAGTCGCACAAAAATATTTTGTAGAAGACAATAGAGTAGTACTTTATTATTTACCTAAAGAACAATAGATATGAGATTCCTGAATTATTTAATACTTGTCATAGCAGTCGTAATTGTAAGTTGTTCTAAAAAGGTAACAGTAGATAGGACTGTTGCACCGATTCCAAAACCTGCTCCTGAAATTAATATTCCAACTCCAGCTTTTTTTACATTGGAGAATGGGTTAAAAGTTTTTGTTGTAGAAAATCATAAATTACCTAAAGTCAGTTTTCAGTTAACAGTTGACACCGATCCAGTATTGGAAAACGACAAAGTTGGTTTAAGTGATTTAACAGGAGAGTTAATGGCTGAAGGGACATTGACAAAATCGAAGGAAGAAATTGATAATGAAATAGATTTTATTGGAGCAAGTTTGTATACTTATGGGAATGGAGTTTATTTATCATCGCTCAGCAAACATTCAGATAAAGCCTTAGCTATTGCAAGTGATATAATGATGAACCCTTCTTTTCCAGATGAGCAATTAGAAAAGAAAAAAAAGCAGTTAGCTTCAAATCTAAAAACTGTTTCAACCAATGCTAATGCAATAGCTAGTAGAGTAAGCGATGTTGTCTGTTTTGGTAAAAAACATCCATATGGAGAAGTACAGTTAAAAGAACATATTGATAATATTTCTATAGAAGATTGCAAGCAACATTATGAGAAGTATTTTAGACCTAATGTATCATATTTAGTAGTGGTAGGAGATATTTCTGTAGATGAAGCGAAAGAAAAAGTTCAAAAGTATTTTGGAAATTGGGAAAAAAGAGAAGTTCCAAAACATGTGTATCAATTTCCTCAAAAGGTAAAAGAGAATAGGGTTGTCTTTGTTGAAAAACCAGAGGCTGTTCAGTCGTTAATTCAAGTTGTATATCCATTGAAATATGGGATGGGAACAACAGATGCAGCAGCTGTAAAGTTGATGACAGGAATATTTGGAGGTGCTTTCTCTAGTTATTTAAATGCAAATTTAAGGGAAGATAAAGCCTATACTTATGGAGCAAGAGGTGGAATCCAACCAGATCGTTTGGTGGGAAAATTTTCCGCTTCAGCAAGTGTTAGGAATGAAGTTACAGACAGTGCGATTGTAGAGTTCTTGGCTGAAATGAAGCATATTAGAAATGAAAAAGTATTAGCGGAAGATTTAACCAGAATCCGTAACAATTCAAATGGAAGTTTTGCATTGTCTCTAGAAAAGCCCCAAACAATAGCACGTTTTGCATTGAATACAGCTAGGTATGGTTTGCCTGGTGATTATTATCAAAATTATTTGTCTCGTTTAGACCAAGTTACAGCAGAAGATGTACAAACAGTAGCTCAAAAATATATTCATCCAGAAGCCTGTATTATTTTAGTTGTAGGTAACAAAGAAGTTTTAGATAAGATTAAAAGGTTTGATGGGGACGGAGTAGTAGAGATTTTAGATATCAATGGAGAACCTAAAAAAGAATTGAAACCTATTACAAATGGTATGACTGCTGAGAAAGTTATTGAGCAATATTTCTTTGTAAGAACAGATTTAACGGATATGGATGAGGTAAGAGCTCGTTTTGATGCAATAAAAGATATGACAAAAGAGATGGAGACTAAAGTGCAGGGGATGACCATCCAGATGACTTCTAAACAATTAGCACCTAATGCGATATCACTGGAAGTTAAAATGAATAATATGTTAATGCAGAAACAAGTTTTTGATGGGAAGAAGGGGCAAAAAACGACACCTGAAGGAGTTAAAGATATAGAAGAGGAAGAGTTAAAAAACTTTAAAGAAGATGCTATAATGCACCGTGAGTTAAGATATAAAGAATTAGGGTATCAACTTAATTTATTAGGAATCGAAAATGTATTAGGTAAGGAAGCTTATAAAGTAGAGTTAATTAGCCCTAACAATGAGGTTGCATTTCAATATTTTGATATAACGACAGGACTTTTAATTTATAGTACTTCTACATCAGTTAGTGAAGGTGAAACGATCATATCTACAATAGAGCATGGAGATTATAGAGCAGTAGATGGAATATTGTTTGCTCATAAAATTAATCAGCAAGTAGGAGCACAATTAATTGATTTGTCGGTAACTAAAATTTCATTAAATACTGGGCTTACTATAGCTGATTTTAAATAAATCAAATGTTTTTATCTAAGAGCTTATGTTTTAAGCAGAAAATGATTACTTTTGTTGGCAGTAGAACAAAGAAATAAAGATTGAATATGGATTGGTTAATTTTTCCTCTTAGAGATATTTTAGTATGGTCTTTTGAAAACTTATTAGAGCCAGTAGGGAATATTTTGAATTATACTTGGGTAATTTTAGGTTTTGTAGGAACTGCTATCTGGTTGAGATATCAGGCTAAGTATAACGCAGAAGCTGCTTCAAACCCTGATCAAATAAAATAAGAGCAAAATAGGTTTAGAAAAACCTAAAGTTAAGATAGAATTTAAAATCCCATTTCTTGTGCTTGCATAGGAAATGGGATTTTTCATGAAAAAAAGTTTTTTAGTATAGTATAAGGATAAAAAAAAGAGCAGCGATTCGCTGCTCTTTTTTTATTTATGATCTTCTTCTCCTTCTATCTCGATCTCTACCACCTCCGTTATTTTTTTCTCTAGAATCACGTCTTCTTCTTCCTCCTCCTTTTGAAGATGAAGAGCGACCTCTTCCTCCTCCATTGCTTTTGGCAAATTGAATTTTAAAAGGTTCGTCATTAAATTCAGCGTCTTTCATTCCAGAAAGCACTTGATCAGCATATTTCTTATCAACATCAAAGAAAGAGAATTCTTTAAACAGGTCAATTCTGCCAACTTCGTTAGAACTAATCTTAGCAAATTGACATACAATTCTTAATACAGCACCCTTGTTTAGACCTGAATTAGTTCCTACAGCAATATGAAAACGTTGTTTAGTATCGTCTGTTTTTTCTCTTCGTTTAGCCTCTCTGTTTCCTCTTTCTTTTTCTCTGTCAGAAACAGTACTGTTTAAGTCTCTAGCACCGTCATAATACTCTAGAAAGTGATTGAATTCAGCACTAACAAACTTTTTGATAACTTCCTCTTTACTGAAATCAGCTAGTTGTTCGAAGATTGAAGGTAAAAAGTTTTCGATATCTTCTTCCTTAACTTCTACATTTTTAACATTGTTAATTAATGCAAAAAGTTGTTTCTCACAAACCTCTTTCCCACTAGGAATAGCTGCATGCTCAATAGTTAGTTTCGTGACACGTTCAATAGACTTGATACGTCCTAATTCTTTCCCTGTAGCAAAAGAAATAGATTGTCCTTTTCTACCTGCTCTACCTGTTCTTCCACTTCTGTGGTTGTAGTTTTCTACTTCTTCAGGAAGGTTGTAATGAATAACATGAGATATTTCATTTACATCAATACCACGAGCAGCAACATCAGTAGCAACCAATATTTGAACTGTTCGATCTCTGAATTTCTTCATAGCGTGGTCTCTTTGCGATTGAGATAAGTCTCCATGAAGTGGAGCTGCGCTATATCCATCCTTCATCAATTTATCAGCTATTTCTTGTGTTAGCCTTTTAGTTCTACAGAAAACCAATCCATAAATATCAGGATAATAATCTAGCATTCTTTTAAGAGCAAAGTAGCGGTTACGATCATTGATGGTATAATAAACGTGGTGAATGTTAGTATTTGCAGCATTTTTTGTCCCTACAGTAACTTCAATTGGGTTTTGCATATAAGTTGAAGCAATTCTAGCAACTTCCTTTGGCATAGTTGCAGAGAATAACCAAACATTTTTATCCTCTGGAGTTTGATCTAATATGGTGTCAATATCTTCTTTGAACCCCATATTAAGCATTTCATCAGCCTCATCTAAAACAGCTACAGAAACTTGGTTTAATTTAACCATGTTTCTTCTAATCATGTCGTTTAACCTTCCAGGTGTTGCAACAACAATCTGCGCACCTCTTTTAATTTCTCTCGCTTGAACATCAATACTGGCACCACCATATATTGTAGCAATACTAGCTCCCTTTATGTATTTCGTAAAAATTTTGAAATCTTCAGCAATTTGTATACCTAGTTCCCTTGTAGGAGCGATAACAACTGCTTGAACATATTTTTTATTAAAATCAACACTTTCGATTAAAGGTAATCCAAAAGCAGCAGTTTTTCCCGTTCCCGTTTGAGCTAATCCTACTAAATCTCTATCATCTGATAGAAGTTGAGGAATAGACTTCTCTTGTATAGGAGTTGGGGATTCGAACCCCAAGTCTTCAAGAGCTCTTAGTACTTCAGCCCTTAAACCTAATTCGTTAAATGTCATATTCTTTTATAAATCTAGCCTGCAAAAGTAGTGTTAATTCATAAGATACCTATTATGAATTGGGGTTTATTTTAAAGGACTCGAATATAATATCAATTTGATTGTAATATATGTTGGTATCTTATCTCGTTTTCTTGCTGGAAAAAGTTAAAGTGTAAAAGTGAATAAAAGTATAGAGTCCATAGAAGAATAGTACTTTTGTTAGTATTATTTTTTAATAAAAAATCAAGTCAGTTCTTAGAAAAAAAATAACTTTGCTTAAGGCAATAATCTTCTACTATTCTTAGTTAATTTTTTATCAAAAAAGTAATGTAATGAAGTTGTTGTTGTTTTTCTTAATTTTAATGTTTGGGACGGTATATGCTCAGAACTATACGATATCAGGTTATATTTCTGAATTGAAATCAGGAGAGAAGTTGATTGGAGCAACGATCTTCGATATGCATTCAAAAAAAGGAACTACCGCAAATGAATATGGCTTTTTTAGTCTTACACTCCCTAAAGATACCGTCTTATTGAGAGTCTCATTCGTAGGGTATCAAACAGAAGAGCGAAAGTTTTTTCTCTCAGAGCATAAATCAATTGTTGTTGAGTTAAAGGACAACGAATTATTGGAGGAAGTTATTATACATGCTGATGAAACCGAAAAAATACAGGAAAAATCATCAATGAG
>JAUHZI010000009.1 GCA_030426105.1 Bacteroidia bacterium
CGGCTGCAGGAAGGTGAGGATGAGCTGAAGGTTTGGGTGCGTTATGATAGAAGCAATCGAGCATCGATTAATGATTTGGATGACATGAGAATCGTAACACCTACTGGTGAGCGCGTGAATTTAAAGGACATTGCCTCGTATTCCATAGAAAGAGGTGATGTAGCCATCAATCATTTGGAGGGACAAAGAGAGATTCGTATTTCTGCAGATATGAAAGATCCAAGCTCTAGTGCCACAGATATTTTGGATGATATTAGATTAAATACCATTCCGTATTTGCAATCCAAATACCCAACGATTTCAGCATCTTTTGAAGGTCAGAATAGAGAAGCCTCCAAACTGTCAAGTTCACTTAAAAAAGCTGGAATTCCAATTTTGATACTCATCTACATCACCATTGCATTTACCTTCCGAAGTTATAGCCAGCCACTATTGTTGTTGCTTTTGGTGCCATTTAGTTTTACAGCTGTGGCTTTGGATTTCTCGGTGAATGTGTTGTCGCTATTGGGAATCATTGCACTTATTGGTATTATGGTAAATGATGGGTTGGTTCTTATAGGAAAGTTTAATACCAATTTAAGGGAAGGGATGAAATTTGATAAGGCAATTTCCGAAGCTGGGAAATCGCGTTTTAGAGCGATATTTTTAACATCGCTAACAACCATCGCTGGCTTGGCTCCTTTACTTTTGGAAAAGAGCAGACAAGCCCAGTTTTTAAAGCCTATGGCAATTTCCATATCGTTTGGAATAGCCTATGCCACAATTTTGACCTTGTTGGTACTGCCTTTGTTTTTATCCTTTAGTAACAGTGTTAAACAAAAAGGAAAATGGTTATGGACGAATAAGCCTGTAACAAAAGAAGAAGTCGAACGTGCTATAAAAGAACAAAATGAAGCCAATGCACATTAAATACCATATGTCATGTTTGTTGTTTTTCTTTGGAATAGCAATACATGCACAAGAATTAATCACTGCCAAACAAGCGATTGAATTGGCCTTGGAGCATAATTACGGTATTCAAATTGCAAACCATTCGGTTGCGGTTGCTGAAAATAACACAGGAATATTGAACTCTGGATATCTACCGACCGTTACCGGAAATGCAGGAGCGACATACAATATTGACAATACCGAAGCTGAATTTTCTAATGGAGAAACAACAGTACTCAATGGAGCAGAGAGTAACCGTTACAACGCCTCGGTGAGTTTGAACTATACCTTATTTGATGGTCTTGGTCGAAGGTATAATTATAAGCGTTTGAAGGAAGCGTATCAATTAACCGAATTACAAGCACGTGAAACAATTGAAACGACCATGATTCAATTGTTCTCGATGTATTATAGCGTTGCTGAGCTATCAGAAAACGTTGCAGCACTTGAAGAGACCTTGATCATTTCCAAAGAGCGTTTGACACGTGCAGGATATCAATTTGATTATGGGCAAAGTACAAAGCTCGAAGTATTGAATGCCGAAGTAGATATCAATAATGATAGTATCAATTTGATTAATATTAATCAGCAATTAAAAAATACCAAGCGCGATCTCAATGTTGTTCTTGGCAACCAATTATCTGACACTTTTGATGTAAATACAGATGTAGATTTCTTACTTCAATTGAATAAGGAAGAATTATTATCCAAAGCAAAAGCAAATAACGTGACTTTGTTGCAAGCGGAAAAGAACATCACTATCAGCGAATTTGATATCAAGACCAATAGCGCTCAATTTTTGCCGACGATAGGACTCAATGGAAGTTATGGATGGAACAAGAACAACAACAACGCTGCTTCATTTGTGGCAGTGTCAACTAATACAGGATTGTCTGGAGGCGTAAACCTTACGTGGAATTTATTTGATGGTGGACAAACCATCACTCGTGCAAAAAATGCCAAGATCAATCTCGATATCCAAAAGCTTCAAAAAGAGCAGTTACTTGTGGATATAGAACGAAACTTCAATAATGCTTGGGATGACTACCAAAATAGATTGGTTGTTTATAGCGTTCAGGAAGACAATATTAAAACCGCCGAAAATAATTTTCAGCGTACCCAAGAAAAATTCAAGATAGGTCAAGTGTCTTCTATCGAATTTCGACAAGCGCAACTCAATTTGCTTAATGCTGAATTGAGTAGAAACCAAGCAAAGTACAATGCAAAATTATCAGAATTAACCGTACTGCAACTTAGTGGTGAGCTGCTTAATGTAGAGCTTTAGATACTTTGGATTTGATGTAATGGAAGAATACTTTTTTCAATGCCCTTATTGTTGGGAAACTATCTCAATGCTTATTGATGTGTCCCTTTCAAGTCAAAATTATATTGAAGATTGTGAGGTTTGCTGTAATCCGATACAATTGCAAATCACGACCTCAGATCGCGAAATCACGAATTTTTCAGCAGAAAATATGGAATAATAGTTATTTTGTAAATCATTGAAAAACAGCAAGTTGTGATATTTTCGACAAAAGGATCGTGCATTTCGTCGAAAAAATTTGCAGTATATCGTGTTTTCAGCTACATTCGTTATTATAAATGTGCTCCCTCACCAAATCTATTTAAAATGAAAACCGCTAAGATTACGTTATTGTTCTGTTTAGTTACCATTTTGTCCTTTGGTAGCGTTTCAACAAAAGAGAAAGATGCCTTAATGGCTTTATATGATTCTACAAACGGTCCGCTTTGGCGAACCACATGGAATCTTAATAAACCCGTACAAGATTGGTATGGTGTTACTGTAAAAGATAACAAAGTAATTGCACTTGATCTCGAATTCAATGGTTTAAGAGGACAGCTTCCTGAAGCCATTGGTGATTTGGTGCATTTAAAACGTCTCAATTTATTCAGAAATCAAATTACTGGAGGCATTCCAGCAACGATAAAAAACCTTAAGTCATTGGAAACCTTAAATGTTGCATTCAATCGATTGGATGCACCAATTCCTGATGAAATAGGAGAATTAGCGTCATTGCGCAAATTACAGTTGTTTATGAACACCATTGGAGGTGAGATTCCAAAGTCTATCGGACAACTATCAAGCTTAAAGAGTTTAGAGTTATACAGTAATGAGCTTACAGGTACATTGCCATCTTCGGTTGGAGAATTGGTTAACCTTAAGGAAATGCTATTGAGTAGTAACCAGCTTTCCGGTAAATTACCTTCGAGTATATCAAAAGCTAAGGATCTTAAAAAACTAAGTGTTTTTGATAATAACTTTTTTGGAAGTTTACCAAAATCAATTGGTGACTTAACAAGTCTTGAGGAGTTGGTAATCTCAGATAATGCGTTCTACGGAAAATTGCCTACAACAATGGCCAACCTCACCAATTTGAAAGTATTGTTACTTGGAAATAATGATTTCAAGGGAGAGTTGGTACAATTAAAAGATAAATTGCCAAATCTCAAACAAATTGATTTTGCTCATACAAAAATTCAAAGTGCTGTTGCTGATCTTGACGAGGAAAGCGACGACGAGGATGACAATTAACAATTGAATTAGTTTTAAATTAGATGAAATAGCTCTTGGCGTTTAAAATGTTGAGAGTTATTTTTTTGTACAAATATCATTGCAGAACTAAAAAAGCGTTGTATATTTGCAGTCCAATATCGCGGGATAGAGCAGTAGGTAGCTCGTCGGGCTCATAACCCGAAGGTCACTGGTTCGAGTCCAGTTCCCGCTACTAGTAAAAAAAAGGCTTTCATAATCTTGAAAGCCTTTTTTATTTTTATGTACAACATATGTACAACATATTTAAAAAAGTAAAATATATTTATAAATGAGCCTATGAAGATAAAATCATATATTTTAAGTTTGATATAAAATTACTTTATCATCAATTGTTGTTAATTCCGTCATTTAAATATTAACTATTTCCCATCTATCAGTATCAATATCTGAAAGATGACTATCAAATCTGTCTTTGCAAACAGCAACACATAATAAATCAGTTGGTCTTGAAAACCCTACATAAGCCATTTTGGTTGCTTGCTTCATTAGGTCATTAGAATTAACTATATCAAAATCATTGTGCATATATTGCTGACAAAGTTTTTGAGACTCATAAGTATCTTTACTTCTACCTTGACCTTTAAATGTTTCTATATACATTGTAGCCGTATGAGTTTGCCCTTTAACAGAATGAACGGTAGAAACTTCAATATCAAAACCATTATAATTTACAATATTATCTTTTGCTAATTGTTCTGTAATATCGTCTTCAATTGTTTGAATAATCCCATTGTCTATAAAATCTTTTGACTGAATTACTTCTTTTTCAAATACATTTAACAAATTAGGTATATATTCTTTTATTAAATTGTAAACCTCATCAGTTTTCCCTCTAATAGTGTCAATACTCCAATCAAATAGATTTCTTTTGAGGTTGATGTATTCATCTTCATAAGATTCAGATAAATAGTATAATAATTGTTTCTTTGAAAAATATCTGTTTTCAAAATTCTTTATATTCTCCATTCTAAGGATTTTGATTAAAGCATTTAAAATATTCTTCCTTATTGGCTCTAAGGTTCTTTTTTCCTTATTGAAATTATGCAGGTAGGTGTATAAATTATCATAATCGACTTTTAGGGATGTTGATTGAGGTTTAAATTCTTCTGAGTAATCTGTAATTCCTATTTTATCTCCTTCTTTTTCTTTGACCCAACCAATAACTTTAAATTTACTTTTATCGGAGATAGTTATATCTTCTGAATCAATATAACCTCTTATTACTTGTGAAAATTTTGGAATTACTTCTTTAATTCTATCTGCATCGTAAACTATAAGATGGGGTTTTAGATTACTATTTTCATTTTTGCCTTCAATCTGAAATCCTCCTTCGTTATTCAAGGTAAAACAATTTACTAGTTCAGCAATATTTGCAGATAAACGATGACTACCATTAATGGTTAACGGTGTTCCTCTAAATCCCCAAACATCATCAGTATGAACTTCCCCGCTGTAAATTGCTTGATTGATATCCCCAATTCTTTGATAAACAGATTTACTAACTCCATCATCATAAAATATAGTTTCGAGTAAACTATACTGATGTGTATCCATATCTTGCACTTCATCTACAAATACATATTGGAATCTCTCTTGAATAATATTTTTAATTAGAGGAAACTTCGAAATATATGTATCAGCCAAAACATATGCATCATCAAAATGCAGTACCCCCGACTTTAATACTCTTTTTTTTAATTCAATTAACCATTCTTTAATTTTTCTTTTTTCAGTATCTGAAAAGTCTTGCCAGTTTCTTCCTCTTCTTGGTTTTGAAATATTTAGTTCGTTTCCATTTAAAGAGTTCAACAAAATAATATTTTCATCTCTTTTTCTCCACCTGTATTTAGTTGCAAGATTATTAGCGTTACAATAATATCTCGCATTTCTTCTTTCTTGTTGAGTATAATTACCCCAATTAAAATTGGCTAACTTTTGGATTGATTCATTATATATTTCATTATCAATTCGAAAAGGTTTTATTTCAAATTTATTTGTAAAATAAGGGATAGCTAAGAACTGGTCTACGAAACTTTGGATAGTGCCAATAAAATTTGGGTAAGAAAATAATTTGGGACAATGTTTCCCTATCCTTTCTTTTATTTCATCAACCGCTTTGTTGGTATGAGACAATATTAAAACGCCTCTATTGCTTTCAAACGGTAATTTTGTTTCAAGTATTAAAAGTTTGGCAAGTAAAGCTGTGGTTTTTCCACTTCCTGGAACTGCTTGTAAGTCAATAGTCTCAAAATTGTAAATGAAGTCCAATCTTTCTTGGTCAAAATGTTTGCCTCCGGGTAGCAATATTTTTTCTGCATGTTGGATATCTTCTATCGAGATGTTAATTTCTTGTGGCATACTTTATGGCTTCAATAAGATACTGGATAGGATTATTTTCAACTATTATTTCATCTATTTGATTCACATCAGTCATTAAAAATTCAGAAAAATACATCGCAATCATTGACTTAGATATTTTTTTATCATCAATGATGAATTGTTTCATTATATTAAATGCAATCTGTTCATTCGATTTATTTTCAATAAACCTTTGCCATCTTCTCTCAAAATTCAATTCCGTAATAGGTTTTATGCCCTTAAAACTATCATTGTTCCCTTTGTAATTATCAGCTCTTACTTCTTCTAAGCATTGTAAGATTGATTTAAAAAGGATCTTTCTTAAAGTTGGATGTAAAGCAATACAATACTCTAAAGTCCAAAAGTCGCCAATGAATAATCTTACAGACTGTTCTTCATAAAGATTAATCTTATTTTTTTTATACTCTGACACATTAAACTCACTGATAATTTTTTTCTTCTTTTTCTTGTCAGGTGAAATAATATTGTAACAATTTGCAAATTCAATTGGTCTTAAGTCCAAATCTGTAACTATACTTATTGGAACACTAATGTCAGGAGCTTGATTACGGACAAAAATTTTTGAATACCTTAAAAAAGCTGTGTTGCCTATTGGGATAATTGAAACTCCAGATGAAGTCAAATTATTTTTTAAATGATCTAGCTGGTGTAATTTATTTGCAATAGAAGGAAGAATAATTTCCTCAGAAATGCCCTCAACAAATATTATACCTTTTGCAAAAAATAAATTTGATTTAGAGACATCTATAAATCTTTCTAAGAAAGGATAATCTGAAGGCTTTAGTTTAGTATATCTTTTTCCTAGAGGATAAGCATAATTTTCATTGCATATAATCAAATTCTCTAAGAATACTTTTGAAGCTAAATTTGGACTATGCGTCGTAAGTATTAATTGAATATCTTTCTGTTCTTGTAGAGATTCTATAACTTGCATTTGAGCCTGTGGATGCAGATGGGCTTCTAATTCTTCTATTAAACCCAATCGGAGTCCGTCATAATTTTTCTTATTGAGGTGTAAAAGTTCTGATGCCATAAAAAGACGGTTCAATGTTCCTAAACCGACATTAACTTCATCTTTAACAAGCAATTCAAGTTTCTCTAATATGCTTTTCAATTTCCCTTCAGAAACCTTAATATCTGTTTCTTTTGTTGCATCATAAAAAGACTGTAAATATCCGTCTATTTCTTTTTTTAATTCCTTACCTTTTACATCTTCAATTTCCTTTTTGTCTTTATCAAGACCATTAAAATAATTTTTGATGCTCTTGTCAAAGTCATCAAATATATCTTTCAAAGGATGATTTTCTCCTCTTCCTTTAAATGCTTCGTGTTCTTGAAAAATTTGAGATAATCTCGAATTTTTCTTCGGGATTAACTCTGTTTTCGCATCTCTAAGAGGTTTTAGATAAGTTACTTTAAGATACTCTTTTGCTTCTGATGTTAATAAATATCCTTCTTCAGATAATCCTGCTTTCACATCTGACGGTATAATCCTTTCAGACCTAATGTTTGCTTCATACACTAATTTTAATGTAGGAACAGCATCTTCTCCTTCACCTTCCCAACTTAGCCATTCTGTGAAGTTTTTGGCTTCCTCAACAGACAAATCTTTAAATAATAACTCTATTCTAAATTTATCAGAATTTCCATAAAAATCGTCTTTGTCAATTCTCATCCATTCATAGGAATGCGTTTTAAGAACTAATTTAATGGCATCTATGATAGCTGTTTTTCCAGAATCGTTTTCTCCGATTAATACATTTACTCCTTTTGTGAAGTTTAGGTTTAAGTTAGGGCTAGTGGGGTCAAATGCTTCATTTGAACCATACTTTCTAAAATTCCATAATTTTATGTTTTGTAAATACATCAATATATTTTTAAATAGCTATATCTCGAAAAGATTCTGTCTTGAATTTTTTAAATTAAAAATCATTAAATTATAATTTTAATCTATTTAGTCCAAATCAATATGACATCATAAATATATAGAAATCAACTAAAACAGAAATTTCAATACTAACAAGTAAATTTGAATTATTAGTTATATACCTATGACAAGGAAAAAACAAAAAGTCTCCGAATATAATGCTCTAATTAAATTTCTTAGTATGATCAGTGAAACACCAAAAATTCAAGGCATTAATGAAGGTGAAGACCCTCCCGATTATGTAGTTACCTTTGAACATAAAGTTGTTTCTATTGAGCATACAAGATTTATGAATAAATCACAGAAGCAAACTGAAGAATTTAGGAAGTCTATCATTATAGACGCTCAAAATGAATTTGAAAAAATTTATGGGAAAACACTAAGTGTACAATTTAACTTTTCAAATGAACCGATGAGAACAACAAAAGATAAACCCAAAAGCTATTACACAAAAATACTACTGGATTTGGTTTTAGAAATCTATGAAATTAATAAAGAAAGGAACTTTTCTATTTCTACAAAATTGAATAGTATAGAAAACAAGTTTATAAATTCTATAACAATTTCTAACCAGAGAGAAATTTTTCCTTGGGAAACTTGTGGTGCTTTTTTGGTTCAAAAAGCAGATTTTAAAGTTCTGCAAAATATCA
Organism: Bacteroidia bacterium; assembly: GCA_030426105.1. Taxonomy (GTDB): domain Bacteria; phylum Bacteroidota; class Bacteroidia; order Flavobacteriales_D; family Parvicellaceae; genus S010-51. The sequence continues at coordinate 8,462 of JAUHZI010000009.1, forward strand.
TTTATAAAAAGTCAAAGGACGTAAAGAAATATAAAAGTTCATATAATGAGAATTGGCTTTTGATTGAAGCAGGGATAGGCAATAAATCTACAGGATATTATTTTGATGATATAAATGACGAACTTCAAAAAGAAAATTTTGATAAAATCTTTCTCATGGATTACAGGGCAGAACAATTTTTAGAAGTATGAGTTAAAGAAAAGAGAATGTAACAATAGTCGAATTAAACTATTAAATCACAATCTCTTTTCCTTTTGGATAGTTTTATTGATTACTATTCTTAATCAGAACAATGGTGAACATTAAATAAAATGTTATCATTGACTGCCTTTTCCATTTCATCAGAAACGGTAGGTGGGTTGTTGTCATTGGCAGTAATAGCAATCTTGCTCTCTAAAGCATCAGCCCAGCAATATAAATGAAATGATGTAGGGGTTCTTATCCCGCATTCCCATTTACTTACCAATCTGTCGGCAACTCCTAAAGAATGATTCAGCTCATCTTGTGTAATTCCAAGTTCAAGCCTCCTCGCTATCAATAAGAGTACGACATCCTTTAGAAAGTCAGTCCTAGTTTTTTTGGGGTAATTAAACTTCATAGCCATAATAGACCTCCTTGTTGTAATTCCTTTTAAAAACTAATTGGGATGGAGATTACGCACTCAATAGTTAATTTTACATAAACAAAATGCTCTTAATGCGTTACAGTTGTAGTTTTTAGTGCGTATTCAAGACTTTCATTAAGTTTTAGACCTTCCTTTCATAGAAAAAAGAAAGGAATCCCTATGGTAAAAACAATTAAAAATAATGATGTCATTCTAATCGACCCAGACGAAGAGACTAAAATTGTCACCCAACTTTTAATCGACATGAACGCCTTCATTTCTATTAAGACTGCCGAGATAGCCACAACATTGGATAAAACGACACAATATAGAGAGCGTAAAGCAGGTAGATTTCCTAAGTTGCACTCGATAACGGCTTTAGGTCAAAGGAAAGCCTATAGGATACAGGACGTGAAGCAATGGCTTGAAAACCCTTGTTCATACTCTGCTCATTAGACTCATAACCGTTGAACATTGTGTCTCTTGGCAATACTTTTTGTCTGAGAATATCAAACGTAGGAACGCTCTCAATATTTGGGCTGTCAATAATTAAACTAATAGCCTTATTGAGAGCGTTCATTGCATTCTTTTTTTCAACATCATAAGTGTATTGGTCATATACATCGGTAATATCATTCCTTACGTGGTTTAGGCACATCTTTACCAAATCCTGGCGACCAAATAGACCTGCTACGATTGTAGCCCCTGTTCTTCTTAGATCGTGAGGTGTGAAGGGTTCTTTGATTTTAAAGACGTTGAAATGACGTTTTATGGGCTGGCAAAGAGTCCGATTGTGCAATGGTTTAAGATTTGTCTTTATGACACCACATTTTGAATATTGTCCAGTCGAGCCAAACACCAAACCCTTTTCATCTGAGTATTTTTTGACCTCTTTCAAGATGTTCATTGCTTTATCGTTAAGATATATTCGATGCAAATGACCATTCTTTGTTTTTGGTAATGTCCAAATACGTTCATTAAAATCAATATCTGACCATTTCATTTGCCTTACTTCACCACCTCTGGCTAGGGTCAGCAACATAAATTTTAAGGCATATCTAACAATAGGGGTCATTTTGATTTTATCAACTCCATACCAAAACAAGTATATCTCTTGGGGTGTGAGATGTCTGTTTCTTTTCTTTTTCTTGATATTTAGCTTGATGTCTAAACAAGGATTATCTCTGCGTCTCATCAATCCCATATCTGAGGCAAAATTAAATATTCGTCTTATGTAACTATAAAGATGGGTTGCACTACTAGGAGCTTCCCTTATTGTAATGATTTCATTGAAGATTTTAGCCAAGTCTTTTGGTTCGATTGTAGTAATTTTTCTTTTTCCTAAATGAGGGATTAAATCTTTTTTCAAGCATTTTTCTTCGACTTTATAGCTCTTTTTTCCTGACTTTTTTGAATGTTCTAAATATAGCTCTACGAGTTGTTTGACAGTCAGCTCTTCATCAAACTGTTTTTTTAACTTTTTTAGTTCATCACTTGGGTCTGTTCCGCACTCAACCTTCGTTTTGGCTTCATTATACAATCGATGCGCTTCACTCAAGCAAACTTTAGGGTATCTTCCTAAATTCAACTTTCGTTGTGTTTTGTTAATTCGGTAGTAATACACCCAAGTTTTTGTTCCTTTCGGTGACACCCTTATACCGAAACCTGATAACCCTTTACACCAGAAAATTTTGCTTTTATCTGTTTTTAAATGTCTTATTGTGGGGTCTGTAAATTTTAGCGAAGTAACTTTTTTGGAAGCAAATTTGGAAGCAAATATGGTGTTTTTGTCTGAATTTAAGTACTGCATTATGCAATCTGTCCTTTCTTGAAAACAAATAGTTAATGCTTGAATACTTAAAATCGGGGACTACTGATACGCACAGTAAAACCCTCTACGCCTTTATCATCAACACCTACAAATAATACTGGACAAAGCGAAGAAATATATCTATACACTCATAGTCCGTATTTATACGGTGTGCCCTGATAGCTCAGTTGGTAGAGCAAACGACTGAAAAGCTGATTTTAACAATCTTTTTGCCTAACCTAACCTTTTGATTTTAAATGCTATTTTCAAAAATTAACCATTTGCGATAACTTTTTAGAAGCAAATATGGAAGCATTTAAGCATTTATTCTACATGAAGTCAAATGATATTCAATACATTTTGAGTAAATTCTTTATAAGTAATCAAAAGTAGAAGAGTTAGTTTACTTTTTAAAGATATAATGAGAATGATTTTTTTGGAAATTGTAACCTATCGATTAGAAAAGGTTAGGCGTTACTCAAACTTTAATCCTAATCTCTTGATTTCCTTCGTGTTTTTTCCTAAATCAAAAAACATTAAGCAAATTGTCTTCATTTTTGTCTAAATGATAGCACATCTTAATAAAAATGTAAATCAAAACCCTTCCTTGGTTTAGCTCTAAATTTTTGATAGCTAAATTTTCAATGAGAATTTTCTGGAATTTCACTTTTTTAGATTTGGTCTAAAATCAGCATTTCAACCTGATTTCCATACGATTAAACTGATTTATACGAATTTTCTGTACGTAGCTTTACGTATTGATTCATCTATTAATTATACATAGCTTTATTAACACTAAACTATATTAATTATGAATGATCCTTTTCAAATGCAACCTGAACTCAGGTATGGAGCCCCTGTATGCGATCAGATTTTAACTGGGCGCTTTTTTACAATAGGTTACTCTTGGTATTTTCGGCAAGCCAAGTGGACTTTAGAAATTGTTAATCGTAACAAAAGAGAACTTACTTCTGTTGAACGCTCAAACAACTTTCGTGCTGACACAAGAATCCCAAAGCGTTTTAGGGCTGGGTTGAAAGCATATGTTGGTAGCGGATATGATCGAGGTCACCTTGTCGGGAGTGCCAATCAAAATGTTATAGACATTCAGAATAGCGAGACATTTCTACTATCAAATATGTCACCTCAAGTAGGTAGATTCAATCGGGATATTTGGCGTGAACTTGAATCTGAAGTTAGAAAACTAAATGAACGAAATGATGTGTTAGAAACTTATGTTTTAAATGCGCCTGTATTCTACTTTGATAAAAAAATAGAAACGATAGGAGATGATTCTAATGAATATGGTATAGATGTGCCTGTGCCTCACGCTTTCGTGAAAAGCGTTCTAACTGAAGATAAAAAAGGGCGCTTATCTTTATGGACATTTGAAATGGAAAATAAAAAACTTGATGGGGATTTAAAAGACTATCTTGTTTCTACGTATGACGCTGAACAACTTGTAGGTGGTCGATTTTGGGATCGCATTAGTGGTGGAGATTTACATGAGCAGAAGAAAACTCCTATAGATATGTGGTAAAACACATAGTAAACATTCAATATTGGGGATTATAAATTATTCTGAGAATATCAATCACATAGCAAAAAGTCTTTCAACCTAATCTAACAAAGCACAAATCATTTTAAATAATCATAATATGGGTAAAAAAAGTAATGAAGACAGTCCATTGGGTCAAGTGTTTAGCATCATTGGAGTTGTAGCGGCCATTTCAGCAGGCAACTCATAAGATATGGAAATAGGCGGTATAATATTTTGGTTCTCATTTGCGGAGCTATTGGCTATGGTATTGGTGAATGGGTCGAGGCTCTGATTGTCAGAGTTATATTCATTATTGGGGCTATAATTATGTTCTTGATTAATGCTGCTGTTAGACGTTTTTTATGGGATATAATTTCTTCTTTATTTTAGAATTAACTCCATAGCTTCAATCATTACGCTATTATTGATTAGAAAGCCTTTTAATATTTAGAAAATAAGAATATTTACAAAACCTCAAAAACTATTAAAATAAAATTGAGTCTGTTTTTGAATTATTAACATTTCATTGTTTACATGTTACTTAAATAAAAAATCATAGATATTCATAAAAATATTTTATTAATTATCTTTGAAGAGGACAGATCAATTGCGATGTAAAAATTTAACTTAATTATTATTTAAATAAGATAAAAAAATGAGAGAATACCCAAATCTTACAATAACCTTTTTAATAGAATACAAGGGTAAATTCCTTTTAATTTCTAGAGGAGAACATGAAGAAAATTTCCCGTCATTATGGGCTTTTCCGGGGGGTAAAGTTGAAATCGGCGAAACTGCTATTGATACAATTAGAAGAGAAATTTTAGAAGAAGTAGGTTTGGAAATTGAGGATGAAGCCAAATTCTTAAATAGCTACACTTTCAAAAAGTCTGTAGGAATTGCATTTATCGTTCGAGCAAAATCGGATAAGGTTGTGTTATCTAATGAATTCAGCGATTACAAATGGATAAAAAGCACTGAAGAAATGGACTCTTTAAAAAGTATCTCTGGAATATACAACCACCTTGTATTGGCAAAAGAAATTTTAAGGAATCGTTCTTTTGACTCTCTTGAAAAAATGAATTTAACTAAAGAAAAGTACATCAATAAAGATTAGTGTTTATGGTTAAAGATTTCAATATAAAAACCGAACATCAGGCAATTGATGAATTAAATGTTAATTGTTATGATAGTCTAGCTTTCGAGTATGATAGCATCGAACACGCTACTTGCAGAAATTTTGACATTGCCAACTATATTTTTTTGAGTCGAGTTTTAGCTTCACGTAAAATACAGTTTCATAAGCAACTTTCCTATTTAGATGTAGGAGTTGGGACAGGAATATCTTTGGAAAACATTAATCGTATTTTTAATAAAGAAGGTAAAATTTTTAATGAAGTATTTTCTATCATCGATGTACTAGATATTTCTTCAAATATGCTAGAAGTTACAAAAAGGAAGTTCTCTGATTTAATTGATAATTACTTTTGCAATTCTATTCTTAGCTTCAATTCGAAAAGAAAATATGATATTATTCTATCAACACTTTCAGATCCATTTTTAACTAAAGAATCTTTATTTAAATTTCAAAAAACTTTAGTTAATGAGGGTTTTTTAATTCTGACTTTTCCTTCGTATAATTGGGCTAAATCGATTAATCGTGAAGAGATTGATAAGACTACTTTTCATGATTGTAATGGCAAAAAAAGAAAAAGTTATTCGTTTTGCTGGTCAAATAAAACATTAATAAACATCTTAGATGATGTTAATCTTGATGTTATTTATTTGGATATTATAAAATTGAATCAAATTAATGATTTAAGTGATATCAACAATCAAGTGTATTTAAAAAACCCAAATACAAATTTTCTCACAGGTATAGTTGTTCAAAAAAAATATTGAAATTATTCTGCAAAATATCAACAACAACCGAAAAGTTAAGACATACTGAGGTTGACGGAATAGAACTAAAAAAGTTCTATCAAGTTATTTTTTTAAATAAAGAAGAAAACAAGATTAATATCTATACTGGTTTATTGGTAAAAGAAGCAGATATATTAATTTCTTTTGCCAATACAGAAAGCAGTGAGGATATAGATTTTATAGATATTACTGATGATTTTTGTGCTCAAGAGGAAGCTTGGAAAGCGGTGTGGGGTGAAGAGGGTCAGATTATTAATGCAATGAATGCCCAAAATATTTTGATAGATTGCCATGAAAAGGACAAAGAATTCATTAATAAAAAAAGTTTAGACGATAATGAGCTCATATTAATTCATGATAAATCTAAGGAATTTCGTTCAATTGCTTTAAAAACTAAGTGCACTACAGCTCAACAAAATAATGACAATTTTTATAGAGTGAAATCTGAGCATATAGAAAAACTTCAAACGATAGACTTTATTAATTGGACAAAAACAGTGATTTCTTTTAAAAGTAAAGTTGACTGGTCTAGTTTTGAATATACCTTTTCTTTTTCAGATCCAAAAAAACTGAAGTTCATATCAGATGACTTTAAAGTTTATTTCATATTGCCTGAGCATTATGAAATTATTTCAGAATCGGGACGCAGCACACAACAGTTTTGGCCGGAAGAATCGAAAAAGTCCTCACCTAAAGATAATCAGTCTACTTTAGAAAAAATTGAATCGACCGAAGATTCCAGTAAAATTGAAGACTTAAAGGAGCCAAATGTAGAGGTTGAGAAAAATGCCTTACAAGAAATGAAAACAGATCCTGACAAGTACTTTAAAGAATGGAAAGATGGCAACGCTGAATCTGAGCTTAACTCAGGCTCTGAAGGTGAAAATATTGAGTACAGAAACTATTATAAGTCTTCAAGTTTTAGTGTTTTAAAAAGAACAAATAAAGAAACCAAATTTGAGTTTAAAATTACAAGTAGAAAAATTAAGAGAGCAAGCGGTTGGATTCTTACTATTATAGTTTCAATTCTTATAGCATTTGGTTTAGATCATTCTAGAATGAGTAACCCTACAATTAATAACTTTTCTATTTTGCTACCTGTTATAGATTATTTATTTATAATTTTTGCAGCTGTGGTAACAAAGATATGCCTTCAATATACAACTGACAGAAAAATTGAAGAAAATAAGAAATTATTGAGGAGGTTTTACAGATTCGCATTAGCCTTTATGTTTTTGTGGATTTTTTCATTATTATTGGCATCTTCGAATTATTTATTCTCTTTAATAAAAACATTTAATCAATATATCAAATTTGAATTTTTAAACTATACATCAGTAATAAGGATGTACTGGTATTCTTCAATCATTTTGAATTTAATTGTAATATTGGCTATCTTTTTTAAAGATAAAAAATTAAGAAAAACTACTGTCGCTATTGTAAAAATAGCTAATGGTTCCAAAGAATATGATTGATATACTCTCAGTTCATTAATATTCGCCTCGCCGAATTAATTTATTTGTCTTTTTTCCATTTTATAATTATTGAAAGTATAAATGGTGTTTCTGAATAACCATATTTCAAATATCGCTCACTATTTTCTTTTAATATTTTAAGCTCTTGAAGTAAAAGAGATTCATACAGTTTATCTAAACAAAACCCTTTAACTGTAACCATATGAGTTGCAAAAAAGATTTTAATAACTCTTTCCTCACTTTCCACACCTAGCCAAGAGGTTAGATAATGACTGTATGGGAAGTTCTGTCGTGTTTCATCAAGCAATACAAAATCTATAGTTTTAGACTCACCGATTTCATATACCTTAAAATCATCATTTTTAGTTTCATCTATTTCTTTCTTTTGACTAGCCTTGGCAATTTCTAAGCTTTTAAATTTATAGTTCTGGCTCATAATCGATGTCTTTAATTTGTGTTTTTAATACCTCTCTTGTTTTTTCTGGGTTGATATCTATGGTTTTGGTCTTGAAATAATCGTGCTTTATAAGTTCGGTTGCCCCTTGCCGGTCACCTGATTTCTGAATTTGTTCCAACAAATCGTCCTTGTCATCAGTGTAGATGGCTACATTTTCTCTTGCCCTTGATACCGACACATAAAACTGTTTTTGATTGGATGCGGGAAAAGTCACAGCTGGTTGTGAAACGAACACTTTATCAACCGTTTTTCCTTGGGCGCTGTGAGAGGTGGAAGCGTACGCATAATCAAAATTACCGTGATTGGCTTCAAGCTTATAAATCGTCCTCTTTGACCTCGATTCCTTAACAGCTTCTATTTCCCCTTTATTATTAACTTTTGTAATTCTTAACTGAGTACCGTTATTCAATCGTTTACCATCAGCATCAAAACCGTTTTTGGTAATCTTTATCTCATCCTTTAAGCTTAATTGGATTTCTCTTGTTAAATACACATCATAATCCTTTGCCCTTTGGATGGGCAGGATATGATGTTTTCCCTGTTTGTCTTTAACATAGACTTTTTTGTTCTCAATCTTATCAACTCTTAAAGCAGAGCCACGTTTTAAACCTTCTAAATTCTGGTTCAATTGAATTACTTGACCTTTTCTGTAGTTTCTTAAATCTTTCTTTTCGGATTCGGTCAGGTGTAAATTCTCATAGATAGTGACGCTCTTTTCTCTTTTTCCTAAAAAACCATTTTGTCTTAAACCATCTCTAATAGCTTGGTTGATCTCTCTAACCTTATTTTTTGTAGGAGCAATAACCAAAGCGGTTTTTTTCTGCTTTTTTGACTCCAGAAAATCATTTACTAGAACATTATCTATATCAGATGGAGAACATTCTTTAACACATCCTTGGCTTTCCAATTTATCAAAGCCTGTTTTGATATGTCCCTCGCTAATGTCTTTAACCGCTGATTTATAATGCTCTTCTTTTTGCCTGTAGATGGTTTCCATTGAAGCATAGGGGATATGGGCAACTGTTTGTAAAATACGCATAGCATCGCCACGGTTGACCGCCGAATGTTGTTTTGGGTCACCCGATAGGATAAGTCTAGCTTTTTGCTTTTCGGCAATGTCCATTAAAGCTACCATATCCTGTGAACCAAGCATCCCTGCCTCATCAACCCAAATTACTTGCCCTTTTGTTTGTTCTTGGAGTTTCTTGTCAATTAAGAGCCTGGCAACGGTATCAGCTTTCTTGAAGCCCTCTTTTTTAAGAACATCCCTTGAAGCCTCAGCTGTAGGCGCAAATAAAAACACGTCTTTACCTGTTCTTTCAATCTCAGGAACAACCGTTTTAAGTAAGGTCGTTTTTCCTGTCCCTGCACCACCTCTAATCATTGTCAGCTTGTTTTGAGATTTCATTACATGCTTTATCACATTTTGTTGTTCAGGGTTTAAGTGTTTAAACTTTGAAACATCAAAATCAAATGCCAATGGATGTAATCTGCCAATACCACTACGAGCCATATTGACCATTTTGCGCTCTTCTTTATGGACTAAATCCGTTGTACATAGGCGTTGACTTCCAACCTGGACTTTAAAAATGTTATCATTCTTTTCTAAAGCCCTATCAATATCGTCTAATGACAAAAGTTTGTTGTCTATGGCATATTTATAACCTTCAGCTAAAATCTGCCTATCTCGTTTAACAGAGTTTCTTGTAAAAACGTGGTCTATGGAATGTTCAATGGATTTCTCAGCCGTGAGGCTCAAATCCGTTGTAGATTTTTCTTCTTTTACTTTCTCATCTATACCTTCTTTTATGAGTTGTTTTTTCCAGTCTTCCCTCAGTTCTTCCATTGTTAAGCCCTTTTTCTTTCCCGAACGTGTTCTAGCGCCTAATTGGTCCAGTTCTTTTTGGGATTGAATGCCCTTTTCTTTGGCTACTTGGCCAATAAGATTGGTGCGTTTTGAAAAATGGTCGATTGCCTTTTGTGGAATCATAGCTAGTTCAAAACCGTTCTTGGTTTTCCTTATGTCATAGCCAAAATTGGAAAGCTTATCAGCTAACCGTTTTTGAAATCGGGCTTGGTGATAGGGCATATCCCTTTTGATATTATGAAATTGCCCTGCCTTGAACTTGTCCTCAACTTGGTCATAGGTGGCATTGAAACAGAAAATATGGACATGTAAGTGGCAATCTGGGGCATTGTTTCCAACAGGACGAGCGGTTTGATGGATAAAATCAGCCCAAAGTAATTCGCCTGTGTGCCTATCATCTTGCTGGTTTTGTACCCGAATACGAGCTTGGACATCCTCTTGTATATCAAGCATTGTTTCTTGAACACTATGCTCAAAAGCTTTCAACACCCTTTTGTCATTGCCTAAACCGTGAAGAATTGAAACAGATTTTGGGCAATGAAATGAAATGTCATAACCGACACGTCTATCCTTAACCGTTCTTTGGGTAAGAGAGTCGCCAGTTGAAGGGTTGATATTATCGCATAGCTTATCGAAAGTATCTTTATCAACGGTTTTGCCCTCAATGCCCAAACGCATGGCAATCTTGCCATGAAAGGATCCGTTCATTTCTTGATCTTCAATGTAGTAATCTGCCTTGGATAAGGCATCTTTAAAGTAATTCTTAGCTTGAGCCGAAGTCTGGCTCTGAAACATCCGTATCATGCACTCTCATTCTTAAAAGATTAAACTTGTCTTTTAAAACCGAATTTTGCATGTGACTACGCACAAGGTTAGAGAGCATAATACTTAGCGAATATAGGAAAATTTTTGCAGAACTATTTCTTAATGTGCGTATTAAAGTCATTCGTTATCCCCTTATATCGATTGAGATGACATACAGCGATAACACCAACGCATTGATTAGCCCTTCACTTGCCCGCACCTAAACCGTGTGGTTACGGGCCAATCAATTCTGCCTTGGTGTTGTTTTCGCCATATCATCTCAATTTTAAATATAAGGAGTTTAAAGATGACTACTAAAAACGCAAAACAAGATAAGCCTGGTGACCGCCCTACTCATGGTCTCTATGTTAAGAGTGACCAATTCGGCAATCCTATAAATATGCGATTTTCTGCAATTTGGAACAATCCTGAAAAAGGCTATATGAGCCTAAGCCCTGAAAAGCTTCAAATCAAGGAGAACCCTAAAGCTGAAAATGGCGAGCCACGTTTTCAACTGTTCCTTAAAACAAAGATTTATGGACAAGATGCATCCATTCAATTTGGAGAAATCAAACCTGAAAAAGAAGCTAACTGCTTCGAGGTCAATCTTGGGGATTTAGTGATTTTTGAGAACAAGCCTCGTGAGGTAGTTGAGAACAAACAAGCTTCACAGAAGAAAATCGCCGTCAATGGACAGCCACGACCATAAAACGATAAAGGGGCTTTTTTGCCCCTTTATTCTTCTTAGGAAAGGAAATTTTAATGTCCAAATCTTCAAAAAAAGATATTCAACAGGAAATTACTGACCAGATTATTGACCTATTGGATAAGGTTAGTATTGAAAACTATCAACCACCGTTTGGTCAGCTCTCATCTTTGGGTTTACCAATAAACCCAATAACCGAAAATCCCTACCAAGGAATAAATATTCTTAGTCTATGGTTACACCAACAGGCTAAAGGCTATACATCCAATGAATGGGCAACCTTTAAGCAATGGGATGCAATTGACGCCTCTGTCAAAAAAGGTGAAAAATCCAGCAAAATTATCTTTTATAAGACCCTGATAAAATCGGAAGAAAATAGTAATTCTGAAATTGAGGAACTAAAGATACCGATGCTTAAGGTTTATAATGTTTTTAATGCCAATCAGATTGAAGGGTATAAACCCGAAATAGAAGAAGTTCAAATTGATAAGGTAAAACCTCTAAAAGCCATTGACTTGCTCTGTAAGGAAACCCAAGCAGTAGTTAAACATGGAGGCTGTCAAGCCTATTATGATATGGTCAATGATTACATTAATATGCCAATGAAAACTCTATTTCAAGATACGTGTCAAGCTAATGCAACGGATAATTACTATGCGACTTTATTACATGAGCTTACACACTGGACTGGTGCAAAGCATCGTTTAAATCGCTTTGGTGAGGAAAATAAAAACGATGATATCAAGGAGAAATATGCCTTTGAAGAACTCGTTGCTGAATTAGGGTCTGCCTTTCTATGCGCCCAACATGGTATCACTCAAATACAACCTGAGCATCATGCTATCTATATTAAGAGCTGGCTGAAATCTCTTAAGGAAAATAAGACTTATATTTTTAAAGCATCAGCCCAAGCTTCCAGAGCAGTTAAATATCTAAATGACAAAGAACCAGTTCTGAGTGCGTAAATATTTTACCACTTTATTTTTCTTAGGAAAGGAGAAATGAAATGAACTATAATACCAAATTATTGGCAGAGCAAAATGATATGTTTAGAAAGCATATTGGTATGGTTGAAATGGATATAATCGATGTCAAGGGAAAGCTTAATATGACTATGGGCGTTGATGCCTTATCTAATTTTCAGAAGTTGGATACACTTATCAAACTTTGGGCTTACAATGATTTCAATGAAGATAATGACCCTCATGGTGAACACGATTTTGGTCGCTTTACCTTGGATGAAAACAAACAGGATATTCTTTGGAAGATTGACTACTATGATACAAACTATGAATTTGGTAGTGAAGACCCCAGTAATCTTAATATAACACGAAGAGTTTTGACGGTTATGTTACCTAGTGAATATTAACTTTATTTAATAGCTTTTAAGATTAAAGCCATTCAGATTTGGATGGCTTTTCTTTATTGTAGAAACCCATAGACATTTCATAGTATTAGTTTTGGTAGTTTTGGGGCTTGCAGCGCTTCGCTTGCTTTTTCCAATACTTAACTAAAAGTATTAACTTTCAGAAAAATACGTAGTTATACGTATTGACAGTGATAGTTTTTTTTTGTTTCTTTCAACCTTCACTAATTAATTGTTCTGAATGAATCAAGATACTTTAAGAAAAATAGCTTTACTATATGTCATCCCCATTATATTTCTCTTTTATTATTTAGCGGTTTTATTTTTTAACAGTGACGAACCAGATTATATTTTCTATCAAGGCTTATCTGGGAGTGAACTAATCATAATTGGCATTATTGGTGTACTTGAGCTCATTGTCGAAATTTATTTTTATCGTCCCGATGTTCACAATGAATACAAAATAAAAGTATTGGATAGGCAATTTCTTTACAATTTGATTTGTCTTATTTTCTTTTTAGTATTTTACGTAATGCTCAAATTTATTTCTACAATTGAATTATCTGAATTTAATTTAGAAGAAGGTCCAAGTGAAAAACTAAAACAAGTTTGCTATACTTCATTTACACTAGGTCTGGCAATTATAGTTTTGGGATTAAAATCAATCTATAAATTAAAAAAAGTTCTATGAGTTTATTAAACTTTATTCTTGCCATTAGTATCATAATAATAATGTTGTCCTTATATGAGATTTTTTTGGAGGATTATATCAAAAATTTAAAACCAAGGTTTAAAAAGCTATACCAAAAAAGCCACGGTGTTGAATTTGTGAGGATAAAAATCAAAAAAGGAAAAGGGGATAAAGAAGTCATAGACATAAGTAAAGAATCAATAGATAATTATTTCAATTTGATAAATAAATATTTATCCAAAGCTCAAAAATCTATAAAAGTTGTTGACTATTTTTCCTCTAAGAATGTTATTAGGGGATTATATGATTCAAATTATGAACATAGTGATGAACAAGCTGATTATCTCAAAGCAAAATATAAAGAGTATTACACAAACCTAAAAGACATATTTTTAAATAATGAAAAGATTGAATATACTCGAATCTCCCAAATAAGTGGTATGTACCGAAATGAAGATTTAGATCCTTTGGACAAAAGGGCTGAGAAAGCTATTTCATTAATGACGCCCACACTGACTTTTCATCTTTTTGATATCCTAAAAACTAAACAAGATAGATTTAAATTTTATATATGTAATGCCCCAGCTGTTCTTTATAATTATATGATAATTGATGACAAATATGTTCTTTCTGAATATCCATTTTATAGCCCTGAAGGAATCACTTTTCCAGATGAAATGTACGTAAATAGGAAAAGTTCCCTTTCTAATCAATTAGAAAAGAGAAAAAAGTTGTTTGAAGTGTTAATGAGGGGTAAAACAAATGTAAATTTTGAATTGTTGTCTAATGCATATGCAATTTTCTTAGGTGTTGTTACAAAGGAAAAAAATGAAAACAAAAAATACAATGAAGATTACGAAGAGGTGTCTGAATTGATAGGAATTAAATAAACTTAATACAGTGCTACCCTCTATCGAAAAACACAGCTTTTTAACATCAGACATCTCCCCTAAGCAGTGCTTTAGGCTTTTTCAAAATTAAAACCTAAGAAATACAGTTATTCTGGTTTGAGCTTTTTTGAGCTGTCATTATTATTTAAAGATTTGTCTTTTTGTAAACGTTTAATTACTCTACTAACAGCAGTTTTTGTCCAATCTTTTCCTCTATGTGTTTTAATGTTTCTTGAATTTAATTCATCTGCTTTTTCTTTTAAGGAATTAAATCCTAGTTCATCTAACTCTTCTATAGTTTGACTCATTTTTTCAGCAAAATTGTCAGCAAGCTTGGCAACAGTTTTTCCTACATAGGGATTTCCACCTTTTCCTAGGCTTTTCTTATTTGATAAATAAAGTAATGTTTTAGAAAGTACTTCACTAAATCTTTTATTTATTAAAGACTTAAAAGGAATTCTTTTTTCAACAATCAAATCAATAAATTCAAAATTATCCATTAATGGCATAATATCATCTAATATTATTTCTTTCTTGTTTTGCTGGTATTCTTTTTTAATCTGTTCAACAATATCTGGTGAATTTGATTTTAAATATGACAATTCATTTTTCCCTTCAATTTCATCAATCTCTATGATTTTTCTAAATATTCTATTGGAGTGATAGTCTAATTCATGATCAAGATCTTTTTCACTATTACTTATCTTTTTACGTAATTGATCAAAAACTTTTATTGAGTCTTCAAATATTTTATCATACGCACTTTTATCGTCAATCTCAAGATGTTCCTGAGATGCAAATCCATACCCTACCTTGAAATCATCAATAATCTCTTTGAATTTGAAATAACTATCGGAGTCAATGAGTTTCTTTTTTTCTCCCATTTTTTGTTTTTCATAAAAGTACAAATTAAACTTTAACATTTGAAAGGTATCAAAAATAGATTTTTTTGATACCTTTGTGTTGTATTTAATTATTATAGAAATATAGAGGTGAATAAATCAGAAACATATTATAAGGATGGAAATTCAAAAAATCCTTTTGTAGACTTAAAGAACAGAACTGTCCAAACAGCTTTGTTTGGATGAAAAAGAAGGACAATAACGATTTGGCAAATCGGGGTGAGAGTGTATAATTTTAAATTTTAAGCTATGTCAACTAAGAAGTATGTTGTTACGCACAATACTGGGAGCAGTATTGCTAAAGTTCGAGAGTATGGAAACTCTACGATCAAGACGGTTTCAGTTTCTAGTTTGCCAAGTCAGGTAAAAAAGAGACTTTAAAATCAAAAAAAACTGAATTTTGAAGGTTAGAGAGCAAAATCAGTGAATTTATCCTAATTAGCGCATCTTAGGATAAGTTTTAAAAGACCATCTACTGGACGCAGAAGATGTGTCTTTTACTAATCTCACAATTAAAATCACAAGACATCAAGTATTAATATGCTTGGGGTAAATGGCAGATTCCCCAACTAGGATGCTTATGCCTAAAAATAACAATAAAATGAGACAAAATGACCATTTAGATCGTGTCTTATTCCAATGGGATAAAAATTTTCCAGATTTTCATGATGTAAGGATGGCAACAGCGGGAACACTCATCCTAGGTTCCTCTGGTGCATCAAAAACGACTTCATCTGGCGCTTTGTTGGCTGGTCATTACTTGAAAAATGGGTTCGGGTTCCTAGTCCTTACATGTAAAGCAGAAGAATGTAAATTATGGAAATCTTATGCTAAGGCTTATAATCGAGAAAAAGACCTTGTTGTTTTTGGACCCAATTCAAACGAAACTTTCAATTTCTTTGAATATGAATCCAATCGTTCCGACTCTGGGACTGGCATCGCTCATAATATTGCTGATGTTTTAAAAACCATTATTAAAGCGGGTAGTGATGACGGAAGTCAAAATGATAAGGCATATTGGGACTCAAATTTGCAAAAACTTTTGGTAAATGCAATTGAATTGGCGCTTTTAACTGGCAACAAAAAGTTTGAACACATTTACAATATAATACAGTCGGCACCTCAAAGTTCTCAACAGGTAAATGATAAAAATTGGCAAAATTCATCTATATGTTTTAAGTTAATACATCATACTGCTAAACATCTTAGCGCTATGGAATCTTCTCCTGAGGTTGACAGGAAATCTCATATTTTAAAATTAATTGAGGATTTCTTTTATATTGAATGGGCTAATTTATCTGAGAAAACTAGGTCTATAATCCATTCAATCTTTACGGCTTTTGGCGATAGGTTCTTAAGAAATCCTCTAAAAGATTTATTCGGAACAACTACTACAATAACGCCAGAAGATATTTTTGATGGGAAAATCGTTGTGATTGACTTGCCTGTTCTAGTCTATGATAAAATAGGAAAAGATGCTCAGATTCTGTGGAAATATATGTTTCAGCGTTCAGTTCAAAGACGCAAAATTATAAATACAAGTCGTCCAGTATGTTTGTTCGCTGATGAATTTCAGAATTTTATATTTCCTGAATTCGACCCTTTATTTCAATCAACTGCTAGGGCTTATAGAGTTTGTACAGTTTATATAACTCAAAATCTGCCAAATTTTTATTTACAGGCAGGAAATGGAGATATTGGACGGACCCGTTTTAATGCTCTTGCAGGAAATCTTAGTACAAAAATTTTTCACACTAATTCTGACCCAGAAACAAATGAGTATGCCGCATCTCTCATCGGAAAAGACTACAGATGGACAAATAGCGTCGGGGAAACCTATGGTGATGGTTTTTCCTTTAACAATGGTCAATCAGAAAGCCTTGAATTTATTATTCCCCCTGAAGCTTTTACTAAACTCAAAACAGGTGGTCCTGATAATGATTTTATGGCTGAAGCTATCGTTCATCGTCAGGGTAAAATATTTTATTCAACAGGGGAAAATCATAAAAAAATAATCTTAAAACAAATATTATTATGAAACGAGAAAGACAAGAATTCCAACACCGAACAGGAAAACAGACCATTTTTAGAATCGTAACCGCTGGCAGGGCAAGTGCTTTGTATCAGATGGGAAGTGACCTAATCTTTACCATTAGTTCTTACCCCAGCTATATTGTAGAAGCCTTTATGCGAAAGCATTATGGTGAACGCTATTATTCATTTTCAGTAGCTATTATAATTTCATTCTCGATGCTTTACCCTTTTATTTTTCTAGGAGATAAAGTCCGAGGGGTACTTGGATTGCCATGGATACTTTTTACTTTAATATTTCTATATAAGTCTATTCGACACCGTATGGAGTTTAGGCGATATAGTATGAATTATGACTTTGATAGGTTTAGTTACAGTGATGGGGAAATATTTGATTTTTGGTATGACCTGATTGGAACGAAGATATTGGGTTTGACCGTTACAAGATACCGTATCTTGGTGCTTTTTGAACCTGCAATTCCTGTTATAGTTGGATTGTTCTTAATGTTGATGCCATTTACGAGACCAGTAGGTATTCTGATATTTTTCAGCGGGCTTCTCTTTGGTTATCGAAGCTTGATGAAAGCTTACTATGCAAGAGGCTATGTATTGGATGCAATTGATGAGCAGATTGTTGCTAGATGGAAACAAGATGTCATTATGGAAGAAAAACCAAAAGCTCAGACAGGTGGTCTTTCCTTTCCTATCGAACTGCCCCAAAGCAATGACTTAAGGCAAAAACTCATTAGCAATGTGGATGAGATAAATCCTTTAGATATTTGGGCAAATGAATAGGTTTAGCAGTTATTGCAATTGTCGCTATGCAACATCATCTTATTTACGAAACGGACTTGGAATTCGATATAGTCATTCAAGTCCTTACGGGTGGTCTCACCCAAATCGTGGCGTCTTAAGGCAGACCTTATATTCAGCTCAGAGAGAACTGATATATAAAGAGGTGGCGTGTAGCCAAGACCATTTATGAGCAAATCACGGGCTTGGACCTTATAGTCCAAGTCCTTTTCCCTGTAGGTTTTTAATTTGTCCTCACAGATAGGAAGTCCAAAAGAATGAGTCACCGTTACACCTCTTTGTTAAAAGAAAGTGTAACATAAAACCAAAGGAAATGACACAAAAACCAGATGACCTTGAATTGGAATATATCCAAGAACTGGCTAAGAGCAGTAAAGAATTACAGGATTTGTTGAAGGAAAAGCAAAAGGCTATTGATGATTTAAACAGGGGCAAAAAGGTGTCCTTCAAAAAATATGAACCGGCACCTTCGCCAAAGGGCGATATTCGTCTCATTAAGACGTATACAAAAGAGCTAAAATCCGATAAGCAAATCGAGAAAGAAACTTTTGAGGTTAAGAATGATTATAATGAAAAGATAAAACAAGCCTTAGAAGATAAAGCTTTTAAGAACGACCAAGACTATATCTATCCAGTTGTCAAGAAAATGGACAAAGAAGATACAGCTATTCTTCTTGAGCAAGGTAGGCAAGCCTATAAGGAAAAAACGGTTGAATCATCCCTCGCCTATGATTTGGACGAAATAGATGACCAATACCAATCCCTTTATTTGAGTTTTGAAGAAAATGAAAAGGATATCGATAAATCACCATCGCCAAGCGATGATTATGAATAAGTAATTATGCAAGTTGTTTGTTTAGAAGAAAAAGCATTTTATGCCCTCTTTGATAAAGTCGTAGCCTATCTTGATGAAAAGCAAAAGGATGAACCCCTTCAATGGATAGATGGAGAACAGGCTATGGCAATGCTCAATATCACATCCAAGACAACACTTCAAAAACTAAGGGATGAAGGCAGAATACGCTTTTCTCAACCACAAAAACGTATCATCCTGTATGACCGCTATTCGTTACTTGATTACTTGGAGCAACACGCCAAAGAACCTTTTTAGCTATGGAAGAACAACACAAGGTAGACAAGGACTACAAGGAAGCCTTTAATCAAGGTTATATGCTATCAAAAGAATTGGGGTTGAAACCAGATATTTTGGACGGACTCAAAGCGGGAAAGCATCGTATAAGTGCTATGAAAGATGGTATGTCACAATACCAAGAGGAAATCAGCCTAAGCAAAGCCAAAGATCAGCATAAAGACAGTGTTCCCTCATTAGACATTGATAGTTTGGACAATTTTTACTTAGACCTTAAGGAGCAGGATAAAGACCTAAACAAAGATGTTGGTATGGATATGGACTGATAAAAAAATAGCCCACTGTCTTTTTCAGTGGGCTAAACCTTATTATTGAGAAATTCTTATGTATCATTGATTAACTAAAATTCGACTTCACCAATTTTCTTATCCCATCCATTCGGATAATAAAACTCAACCTTTTTAATATTGACAATAAACTGGCTCAAACGATTGTCTGGTTGGGGTTTTTCAATGGCATAAGTTATAATAGAGTTTAACTGTTTTGTCGGTGGTAAATTTGGACGGGTATTATTTTCCTCAAAATAATCAAAGAGCTTTTCTGCCTCATCAGCTGAAATATCAAAATCTTTAAGATAAGGAGATTTACCGCCTTTATATCTGAAATTCAATTTTCCATGCCAATCTCCTTGTGTACCATCAAAAGTGGTTAAAATGCTTTGGTCGATTTTCAATTTCCCCGAAGCCATATCATAGGTGCTTACACCGATATTTCTAAAGCCCTTATAGACCAATGTTTGAGGGTCATAATCCTTGGCTTCCTCTTCGACTTCCTCAACCTTGTCCTGCCATTCCTCTCTGATTTCCTTTAGCTTAAAAGGATTGTTCTGATTATCAAAAATACTACGGTCACCATCCATCGCATAGATATAGTATTCAGCCAGACTGATGTAAGGCTTAGGCACTGAGTTACTGCAACAGTTACCACCTTTTTTATATTCTTCATTCGACCTAGGATTGTCCAAATAGGCACTATAATCTACATCCGAACATAGGTTGATAGCACCAAGGAACATTGTTCTTAGATTATCCTTCTTAACTTCAAGTTTGAACTTTTCTATATCCTTTGGTGTTTGTGGTGCTGACTCATTGCATCCGACCAGACCAATGAACAAGAGGACGAGCTTAATTGTCTTTAGATTTTTCATACTATTCAAGTGTTATGGATTCAACAATGGCTTCAAAGGAACTAATGCGTACAGAGGTAATTGACTGACCGTTGAGATTATAAGTGTTGTCCTCAAAAGGCTCTTCGGTATCATTGACAGCAAATATTTCATCGACCACTTGCGCACCGTTATAAAAGGTTATAGAGGTGGGGCTATTTCTAAAGATGCTTGCTGTGACACTTGAAACACCACTAGCTTGACTTAAATCAAGTTCTATATAACTGGCGTTCCCATCTTGTGGGTATGCTAAAAGAAGACCAGGATAAACTTCCGAAGGATTTGGTTCTACCCTGAATGCTTCAAAGGAATAGCCCTGTACCTCAAAAACTGTGTCATCTAAACCAATCGTGATATTGGAGAGGTCAATCGTAACAGAATTGAAAGGTGGGTCGTTATTTTGGTTGCCGTCATCGTCACTTGAACAGGATGAAGCCATAAGGATTGGACAAAGAATACTGATAAATAAGATTTTGAAAAATGAAGTTTTCATATGCGTAAATTTTTAAATGATTAATAACCTTTTCGATTTGAGAGTCGTAAAAAGGGAGTACTTAAGGGGAGCGGATGCGAGGTGTTTTCATATCGGTAAAAAAGAAGCGTGGAACTTAGTGCGTCCCGATATCGTGGTACTGGTATACCAAAGAGTCAAAGACAACAACTAAGCCCACGCCTTACCGTGGGCATTAGTACTGACTTATCACTCAACTCTTTAAAAATTACCAGTTTTCGATATCGGTGAAAAAGTAAGCTAATGCTTATTATGTATGTTCTACTAAATTATATTTCTATACTTGTTCGTTTTTTGATTATTGAATCTAAAATAGTGATTCCAAAAACCACGCCAAAAAAGATTCTGATATTTTTTGAAATTAAGGTGTAAAGCTAACTAAGTTATCATCAGCAAACGATGTATAGTTGCTATCTGTAATGATGATATGGTCTAAAATCTTCAAATCGAGATAACCAGAACCTTTAACTAAACGTCTTGTTAAGTTGATATCAGATTGACTTGGTTTTGTATTGCCAGAGGGATGATTGTGTCCAAGAATGATAGCACAAGCCCTAGCTTTCAGGGCAGAGGCAAAGACCAGTTTTGCATCGACCAAAGTACCTGACACACCACCTTGAGATATGGGAACAATTCCCATACAGCTATTGTTTCGGTCAAGAATGAGTATTTTGAACTCTTCATATAAATTGATGGTCAAATCATTCCAGTTTTCTCGAAAGAGCTTTTCAGCATCTTTGGAACAAGATACTTTAGGACGCTCACAGGCTTTTACCTTGCGCTTATAGTTAAGAGATATTTCACTAATATTGGTTTTGAATTTTTCTGTCATAATAAATAATTGACGGAAAATTCCTAATTTTTGTACGCACTAAACGAATATAATTTTCTATATTTGATTTATCCCTATTACATTAATAGCTCGTTTTTTTATATAGGCGATTGCCTATATATAATTATAAAAGAATGAAGCAAATTTCCGTACTTATAATTGAAGATCATCAAATCAATATTGATAGTTACAGGCGTGCTTTGGATTTTGTGTCTGAAGAAAATAATATACAATTTAAAGTCTCAGAAGCATTAAATTGTGACCAGTCATTTGAAAAAATAATCTCCATTAAAGAAAATGGTGAATTAGATATAGTAATACTCGATATAAGTCTGCCTCCAAGCAAAAAATATGATATATTGAATGGAGAAGCATTAGGCTCTCTTATTAAACAAAGATTCCCAAAATGCAAATTATTGGTCTGTACAAGTCTTAATGATAATCTTAGGCTGAATAGCATCTTGAAATCATTAAACCCAGATGCCTTTTTAATTAAATCAGACATCGCATTTATGGATTTGGTTTCAGCTATAACTAAGCTTATAAAAAATAGCTCGTATTATAGTGAAACCATTCTCAATTTAATGAGAAATAAGCTTACTTCTGACTTACCAATAGATGAATTGGACGTTAAGATTCTTTATGAAATCTCAAATGGTGCTAGGATGAAAGAAATAGAAGAACTTGTTCCTCTATCAAAAGCTTCCATTGAAAAAAGAAAAAAACATCTAAAAAAACTATTTGGAATAAAAACTAACAGTGACAGAGATTTAATTTTATTAGCAAAAGAAAAAGGGGTTTTGTAAAGCTTAATTTAGTCAAAAACCGTAAAAATATTATGGATTTTGATTTAAGTATTTCACAATCATTCTATTAATTTTAGCGTTGAAATATTAGTGTATCCCACGTAAAATTTAAACACAAAAATTGGACAAAAGGCAATTCTTGTTTGAGACTTATTTAGAGACCCAAGGTTATAAGGTCTCTAGGGATATGTCTCAGAGATTATTGAGTGATCCTGAAAATACAATTGTAAGCATAACGAATACTTTAGATTATTTTCATTTAAAGTATGTTGTAGCAGAAGTGCCGAAAACAGCAATTAGCGAATTGCCTAATATTTTTATTGCACAAGTCAGTGATAATAAGAACTCAAATTTAATTATTGTTGAAAGGTTAAATGAAAAACTCAAAATTAGAACAAATTACAGCAAAAATACTATTGTTGATTATGATACCTTCATTGAGAACTGGACAGGTTTTATATTAGTTATTGAAGAAAACAAAAAACAAAAAATTACTAGTAACATATCAAATGGTTTTAGAAATAATGCTTTCTTAATTGTTAGTTTAGTTCTTGGGTTGCTATTTGTTTATTTCTCTACTTTCTCTCTGTCAAAATCTCTATACTTTATACTGTCTTTTATTGGTGTATTTATTAGTGTTTTAATTTTTAAGGGAAAAATAAATTCAAATAATCAAGACTCAAGATTTTGCTCTATTATAACTAATTCTAGCTGTAAATCTGTATTGAACTCTAGCGCTTCAAAAATTTTCGGTTTAGAATTGGTAGATGCATGTATTGTTTATTTCATTTTTACAACATTGATTTTTGTTTATAACCCCAATACTAGTATCTTATTGTTAAGTGGGTTAGCATCAATTCCTGTGATTATTTATTCGATTTATCAGCAATATTTTAAAATAAAATCTTGGTGTCCACTCTGTCTTATAGTGTCTTTAATTTTAACACTTCATTTATTAATTGTTTTATCAAATGATTTTAGTTTTTCATTTAATGAAATTGATATAATCTTTTCCCTATTTACTTTTGTTATAATTATAAATATTTGGTCGTATTTTAAGCCTTATGCGTTTTTAATAGAAAAGGTCGATTCACTATCGTTGGAAAATTTAAAGTTTAGAAGAAACCACTATTTATTCTTGCCATACTTCAACCAACTTAAGGAAATTAGTATGTCAGATAATATTTTGGGTAGAATTTCTATTGGTTCAAATAATCCAATTTTAAGACTCACATTAATCTTAAACCCTGAATGTAAATATTGTTTTGAAGCTCATAAGATGGTTATGAATATTGTAAAACAGAATAGAGGTAAACTGATGGTTGACTTTCGTTTTTTCATGTCTTTTACGAATAATCAAAAACAAGAATTAAAAATCTGTGAAAGACTTTTGGAAATATATGACAAAAATGGAAGAGATGCTTTTATGATCGCATACAACGAACAGTATCAGATAATCAAAGATAAATGGTTATTAAAATGGGGGGTCTGTTTAAATAAAAAATATCGACAACAATTAAAAAATCATGAGACATGGTGTAGTGCTAATAATATAGAAAGTACACCAAGGTTTTTAATTAACCAGAAATTGATACCTGAAAATTATCGCATTAATGACATAGAACATCTGATTGAATCAATAATGATTTCCCAAAAAAAAAGAAATTGAAAATTATAAAATAATTCATGCATGAATGAGACAGAAACCTTGAATGTCTTTAAATGCTCAGGGTATATTAATTTTAAATTTAGAAATTATGTTAAGAAACATTTTAGGTTTAGAAGGCGTTAAGGTCCTTACTAAACAAGAGCAGAGTAATGTTTTGGGTTCAAGGCTTACGAACTGCACTAGGCAAGTTATTGAAAATCAAACATATGTAGAATGCTGGGACACCGATCGTGAAGATTACCGTATGTTTACTATTTTAGGTGAAGAAGTTGAGTGTCCATACGATTGATTTTGAACAAAAAATCTAGGTGTGCAAGCACCTAGATTTTAAATTGTTTTTTTATGAAAAAATTATTATTTGTTTTTTTATTACTGATCATATCTTGTGATAAAAGTAAAAGTGACTATCAAATTATTCCCTTTTCAAAATCGTCAGAAATTAACTTTTTTGACTTTGAGACCTTAACTAATGATAATACTGAAGTGGTATTTAAAAATTATAATTGTAAAAAAGGTAGTCTAGACACAGATTATGGTAAGGCTTCAATTTTTCTAATAGACATTAATGAAAATAACACTTTTAATGATTTAGAGGACATTATAACTATTGGTGATTTTAATTTAGATTCTCCAAAGTCATTTAATATCAATAACACCATAGGAAAAACAACCCTTTTTGCGTTAAATAAAAAAATTGTTCAATTTCATAAAATAGAAAAAAAAACTGACAATTATTTTGGGGAGTTTAAAATAGTGGACAAACCCATAGATTCAGTAAAAAAACAAAACCGTCAAATAGACAAATTACCAAGTCTAAATTTTTTAAGCGTGAGTAATGATAGCTTGAATTTAAAAGATTTTAAAGGAAAAAATAAGTTTATTTATATTGAGTTTTGGACATCTTGGTGTTCTCCATGTATTCAACACATCCCAACTTTAAAGAAAATACACTCGGAGTTTAATAAAGAAGTTGAAATTATCAGTCTTAATGGTGATGGTGACAGAGTAAACCCCGAAAAGTTCAAAAACATAATTGTCAAGTATGACATGAGTTGGTTACAAGGCGTTACAAATGACGATATAAAAAGAGAAATGGATTTCA
The DNA here is from genome assembly GCA_030426105.1 of Bacteroidia bacterium. Taxonomy (GTDB): domain Bacteria; phylum Bacteroidota; class Bacteroidia; order Flavobacteriales_D; family Parvicellaceae; genus S010-51. The sequence continues at coordinate 33,576 of JAUHZI010000009.1, forward strand.
ATGTATATCCAAGAGGGTATTTGTTTAAAAGTGATGGAGAGTTAATAAGTTCTGAATATTCACCATCTCAGCTTTTAAAGTTTTTAAACTCCAAATAAAATTAATTTCTTGGGGTTGATAATATCCCCGAGGTTATCGAATTAATGGCAATAAATTTCCCTTTTTATAAACAAGTTGACTTTAAAGACTGTGGTCCTACTTGCCTAAAAATTATCGCTAAACATTACAAAAAGAATATATCAATAGGATATTTAAGGCAATTGAGTGAAACCACAAGAGTAGGTAGTAACTTGCTTAATCTTAGTGATGCATCTGAAGAATTGGGCTTTAAAAGTCTAGGGGTGAAGCTAAATTTAAATGCATTGCCTAAGGCTCCTTTGCCTTGTATTGTTCATTGGAACAAAAATCATTATTCAGTACTCTACAAAATCAAGAATGATAGTTTTTATGTATCTGATCCTGCACACGGTTTATTAAAATACAACAAAGAAGAATTCTTAAAACATTGGATAGGTCCTAATGCCACATCAAAAACGGAAGAAGGTATTGCATTATTATTAGAACCAACACCAAAATTCTATCTACTAGATTTTGAATCAGAAGAAAAACCTTTTGGTTTTAAACTTCTGTCAAAATATGTCTTAAAATATAAAAGATTCCTTTGGCAATTAGTAATAGGCTTGATTGCGGCAAGTTTATTGCAACTCATATTTCCTTTTTTGACTCAGAGTGTTGTCGATGTTGGTATTAAAAGCCAAGATATACATTTTATATATCTTATTCTTTTTGCACAATTGGCTTTATTTATAGGACGTACCGCAATAGAAGTCATTAGAAGTTGGATATTATTACACCTTAGTACACGTATCAATATCTCATTAGTCTCTGATTTTTTCATAAAGCTAATGAACCTTCCTATTGCCTTTTTTGATACTAGGATGACAGGAGATGTTTTACAGCGAATTAATGATCATAAGAGAATTGAACGCATATTAACAACATCTTCATTGAGCGTCTTGTTCTCAATGGTCAACCTAATTGTTTTTAGTTTTGTACTCGCCTATTACAATCTGTCCATCTTTGGGATATTCATTATTGGAAGCATTCTTTATTTTGTTTGGATTGCCATTTTTCTAAAAAAACGTAAGAATTTGGATTACAAGCGTTTTTCAGAAGTGAGCCAGGAGCAAAGTAAAGTCATTGAACTTATCAATGGCATGCAAGAGATAAAACTGCATAATGCCGAAAAGCAAAAAAGATGGGGATGGGAGTTTTTACAAGCACGATTGTTTAAGGTTTCGATTGAAGGATTAGCATTAGAGCAATACCAAAGTGTAGGTTCTTCTTTTATAAATGAACTTAAAAATATTCTCATAACAATCTTATCTGCGAAATTGGTCATTGATGGGGAAATCACATTGGGTATGATGCTCGCTATTAGTTACATTGTGGGTCAGCTTAATTCGCCAATTGCTCAGCTCATCAATTTTATTCGTGAAGTTCAGGATGCGAAGATTTCTCTCAACCGCCTATCAGAAATACACAATAAAGAAGACGAAGAGGCTTCTTCGTCTGAAAAAATAAAAGACATTAATCTCAATGATGATTTCAAACTGGAAAATTTATCGTTTAGATATATTGGCTCTGACCAGTTGGTTTTAGAAGATTTAAACTTGACCATTCCATCTAATAAGGTTACGGCAATTGTTGGTGTAAGTGGTAGTGGGAAAACCACACTGATGAAACTACTATTAAAGTTCTACGATCCAATCAAAGGAATCATCAAGCTTGGAAACCACGATCTCAAAAATATATCACAAAAAGCTTGGCGAGAGCAATGCGGTGTCGTGATGCAGGAAGGCTATATTTTTAACGACACAATTGCTAATAACATTGCAGTGGGAGAAGATTATGTGGAGAAGAAGAAATTATCACACGCTGTAGATGTTGCAAATATCAAGGAATATATAGAGAGCTTACCTTTATCTTACAACACCAAAATTGGAATGGAAGGTGTGGGCTTGAGTACAGGACAAAAACAGCGCCTTCTCATTGCAAGGGCTGTTTATAAAAATCCTAATTTCCTATTTTTTGATGAAGCTACCAGTGCCTTGGATGCCAACAACGAAAAAGTGATAATGGAAAAGCTCAATACTTTTTTTGAAAACAAAACCGTGGTAGTCATAGCTCATCGTTTAAGTACAGTAAAGAATGCTGACCAAATTGTTGTCTTGGATAAAGGAAAGATTGTTGAAGTTGGACCTCACAAAAAACTTATTGAAAACAAAAGCCATTATTATAATTTGGTAAAAAATCAATTAGAGCTTGGAAAATAGTAAATCAGACACATTAGATAAGATAGAACTCAGAAGTGAAGAAGTTCAAGAAATACTCACAAGAGTACCCCATTGGATGGTACGATGGGGAAATGTGTTGTTTTTGGGACTTATTCTTTTGCTGTTATTTATTTCCTGGTTCGTGAAATATCCTGATATTATTCCATCCGAAGCAATAATAACGACAAGTATTCCACCCCAAAAGGAATATGCGAAAACTAGTGGTAAATTGGATGTGATATTGGTTACGGATAATGAGCAAGTAAACAGTAGTCAACCTTTAGCAGTGATTGAGAACTCCGCAAATTATGAAGATGTCTATTTGCTAAAGAGTATTACCGACACATTAACATTTGATAAAAATAATTTCTGCTTTCCAGTTGACAGTCTTCCTATACTTTTCTTAGGTGATATTGAAACACAATTTGCGTTATTTGAGAATAGTTACGTTCAATATATCCTTAACAAAGAATTAAAGCCATTTGCTAATGAGACTTTGGCAAATAGATATTCTATTATAGAACTTAACACGAGACTCAACAGTTTAAAATCTCAAAGAGAACTGAACAGGACAGAGTTGGATATCAAAAGAAAAGAACTACAACGTAACCAACAATTATACGATAAAGGCGTAATTTCGGCACAAGATTTTGAGAGTAAGCAATTGGAATATGCTCAGGCAGAGCGAAACTACAAAAATTTTGAAACCTCGATTTCACAGTTAAAGGAATCTATCAGTAATGCTAATAAAACAAAAAAGGGCACAGAGATAAATCAAACTAGAGAAGAATTATTGATGTTGAAAAACGTCATCCAATCTTTTTCACAATTAAAGAAAGCTATCAAGGATTGGGAAAACACTTATGTTTTAAAGTCAGCTATCAACGGTCGAGTATCATTCTTAAACTATTACAATACAAATCAAACTGTTAATAATGGAGACTTAGTCTTTACTATTATACCTAGTGAAAATTCATCTTTTATTGCAAAACTGAAAACACCATCGCAAAATTCAGGTAAGATTAAAATTGGACAAAATGTCAATATAAAAGTAGACAATTATCCCGATGCTGAATTTGGTGTTTTAAAGGGTACGGTCATGAATATATCAGCTATTCCTGACCAAGATGGTCTTTATTATGTCGATGTAACTTTACCAAAAACTTTAATCACTTCATATAATAAGAAAATTGACTTTAAACAAGAAATGAGTGGTACTGCTGAAATAATAACAGAGGACTTGAGATTGATAGAGCGTTTCTTTTATCAACTTAGAGATATATTTCAACGTTAAGTCTTAGAAGTTTACAACTGAATCTAAAGCTTCATCCGCTTCTTTGTGCATAAAATTTTGCTGATAGTTCACTGTAGTTGTAATAGAGGAGTGGCGATATAATTTCTGTAACATTTGAATTGGGATTTTATCGCCAGATAGATTGCCAAAAGTGTGTCTTGCAATATGCATTGATAACTTTTTGTCAATGCCTAATTTGTTTGCAACCCTCTCTAACCGTCTATTGATACTTCTTGTGATTGTATTTTTTCTCGTCGCTAATTTCTTTGGATTTTTAATATCGGATTCCTGTAAAAATGGGAAAATTAAATCACTCTTTTCTTTTGTGCTTGTATAGATCTCTAAAATAGCTTTTGCTTTTTCTGGTATTGATAAAGAAACAAGCTTTTTATTTTTATCCATTCGATAATGAAGTCGACCATCCCTAAAGTCAGATTTTCTAAGTTTTATAACATCCCCGACACGAATACCAGCAAAGTAAAAACTCAAAAGCCAAATATGAACAGCAACTTGTTGGGGAAGAGTAAGGTTTTGGGCTTCCTCTAAAAGTTTAACTTCTTCTTTGTTCAATCCTATTTTTTCACTCTCAGGAAGCTTAATTTGTACTTTATCCTTACCGAAAGGATAGGATTTAGAGTCAATATCAAATTCCTTAATCGCTAGGTTGTAAATAGTCCTAATCAATATAAGGTAGTTAATAGCAGTTCTGGCTGAAACATTTCTCTCGTATAAAAGATGATTTTGAAACTTTTTTAATAGGGTAACATCCAGTTCGGAAAAGGGTAGATGGCTAGTTCCCAGAAAATCTTGAAAAATACCTAGTCTTCCTTCTTCGGTTTTCAGTTGCCCAATCTTATTTCTTTTTCTTATGGCTGATAAGTGAATTTTTGAAACCTCAAAAAAATCCATTTTGTCTTTGCCGACTATCTTTTTCTTAATGCTGTTTGAGGAAGTGGAATTTTGATTTGTTTGGACATCAAGAGCTACGTTATGCGCTTCACTTAGCTTCTTCAAAAGATAGTTGTTTAATCGCTTAGAATTAGGATGAGATTTTTTAGCCAATCCCTCTTTGGAATTCCAATCACTTTCTTTGATATATTCACCTGTAAAGATAAATCTTGATTTACGATTTTGAGTAATGCGAAGGGCTATTGGAAAAGTCCCCTCTTTTTTCTTATAACTCTTTCTGAGTACTATCTTTACAGTCGCCATATTTGCTATGATTTTACTAATATAAAGATACGAATTTTATGTACAACATATGTACAACAAATGATGTTTTTACATGTTAAATTTTGAATTTAAGAAATTGGATAATTTTGTAAAATACTGAAATGCAGTAGTTTTAAATTCATCTGAATTCATTTAAGACCATACGTCATAGAACTCATAACCCGAAGGTCACTGGTTCGAGTCCAGTTCCCGCTACAAAGAAGCTCCTTGATAATTCAAGGAGCTTTTATTTTGCAATAAAATCACAAGGCTTGACTGGTGGAGCTTCTATGTACAAGCTTTCCTTGGAGGTCCAACAAGCGTAGCGCGTTAATCCAGTTCCCGCTACAACAAGCCAAATACGAAAGTGTTTGGCTTTTTTTTTGTAAGATTCGTTCATAAAGTCACTGCGTTTTGACTTAGAACTCAATGATGCTATTGATTTAAGTTTAAATCAGAGTAAATTACTCTAGGGTCTTCGATAATGGGATGGCCAATGTCATTGAGATGAATGCGCAAACCTTCCATGGCATTGTGACTTGCATAATCGAAGCTTAAACTTCCTGTCAAAATATTCGCTTTAACATTGGAGATATGCTTCAAACCTTCGATAGCAGCCAATATTTTGCTTTTACAATGATCACATTTTAAGTTGTGAATAATCACGGTTGTTCGCATAATGATAGGTTTTCCGACGTAAACTTATCACCAATTGCTTATGAAAAAAATGATTTTTATCAGGTAAGTCACATAAAGACTTGTTTTAGAAAATCCTTAAGGATCTAAACATCAAAAGTGTACGAGTCAATTTTCCAATGGAATGAGTAACACTGGAATTTTTGATTCCTTGACAATTTCTTCAGAAACACTCTCCATAAATATTTTATAAAACAAGCCATGGTTATTGTTTCCGGTTATAATGAGGTCAATATCTAATTTTTCAACTTCTGACATTATCGTTTCAATAGTTCGACCTTGAATGAGTAAACCGGTTGCATCAATATTCTTTTGCTTTAGGGTTTCTGCATACTCCTGGATTAACCGTCGTTCTTCTTTAAGTTCATCGGCACGTCGCTCTCTTTCATTATTGGGTCCAGAACCACTTACATAAGGAACAAAATCTGGTTCAGGTGCAGCTATGTGGATTAGCCATACCTTGGAATCAAATTTTTCGGCAATTTCAGAACCTTGATCTATGAGTTTTTGTTCGTTGGAATTAAAATCAATTGGAATTAAAATCAATTGGGATTAATATGCGTTTCATGATTTGAGTTTTCTTAAGTTATTTGATATCTAGTGCTTTCACAGATGCTACTAATTTAATCATTACTTCCTTGTCAAACATCAATTATTTTGACAAGAATCTAATCTTTAACGGTATTAATGCTTAATTCATCTAATAAAACGAAGATTCTTTTGTAAATCACTAACTTTAGCAAATTCAACAATCTGAACAATCTATTTACGGTAACAGTGATTTGTGAGTTCTTGAAAACAAAAATATACTCAGCTCATTAATAAAGAGTTAGTTATCTTTGGGGAAAAAGAAAAAGACCAAATTGATATGAGAATTAAAGTAAATATAAATAGAACAGTAGTCCTTAGTAATAGTATACTTTTGGTATTGCTTCTAACGATTTCTTTTTCTTATGCCCAAGTGGGTGTGGGAAATACGAATCCACAAGCAACTTTGGATATAATAGCATCCAACCAAGCAACTCCATCAAATACTGATGGGATACTTATTCCGAGGGTTGATGCATTTCCTACAGTCGACCCGACTGCAGCACAGCATTCGATGCTTATATATTTGACTACGACTAGCGGTACCAATACTAGGGGTTTTTATTACTGGGATCAAAATACAACCAGTTGGGTTCGATTTTCTAGTGTGGAAAAACTCAATGATCTGTTAGATGCAAAATCAGATAATGATGGTACGGACGATGGTTCTTCAGTGTTTTTAGGATTAAATGCTGGTGCAAATGACGATAGTGATAACCGTAGGAATGTTGGTGTTGGCTTCAATACCTTAACATTAAACACTACTGGTGCCTCTAATGTTGCCTTAGGGAACGCAGCTTTAAGCGTAAATAGTGTTGGGAATGAAAATGTCGCTATAGGAACTGAAACACTTTTGAATAGTCTAGGAAATTCAAATATAGCGATTGGCCATCAAGCACTTCAAAACAATGTAGCTAATAATACTATAGCAATAGGTTGGCAAGCCATGTTGAGCAATACTAGCGGATCAGGTAATACAGCTGTTGGCTATTCAGCTTTAGCAGCCAATGTGACAGGTGATTTTAATTCTGCATTTGGACAAAGTGTGTTGATAAGTAATCGTGATGATTTTAATTCTGCATTTGGCTACCAAGCCATGTTTTCAAATACCACAGGTTCAGGAAATTCTGCATTTGGTTATCGAGCTTTGTATGATAATACTTCTGGAGATGGAAACATAGCCATTGGAGCGGCTACATTGGGAAATAATGATAATGGTAATCAAAATGTAGCGATAGGCAATCAATCTATGAATACCAATACAGGAGGAAGCCGTAATATTGCAATAGGGTTTAGCGCCTTAAATTCTAATATTACGGGAGAAAATAATACTGCCGTTGGTTATCAATCACTACAGAACAATATAGCCAATGAAAGTACAGCTTTCGGCTACCAAGCACTTTCTGGTAATACAGGAGGTATAGGTAATACAGCAATGGGATACACAGCATTGGCAGTCAATAGTACAGGTGCTTATAATTCAGCCTTGGGAAATAGTACTTTGGCCAATAATACTGCAAATTATAATTCTGCTGTAGGCTATTTTGCCTTGAATCAGAATGTGACAGGCTTTAGAAACTCAGCATTAGGAAATAGAGCCTTGAATGAAAATACAACCGGAAGAAACAACACTGCTATAGGAAACGAGGCGTTGCGAAATCATGTTGATGGAAGGGATAATACTGCAATTGGAGCATCGACCATGATGAATACAACTGCAGGTGAATACAATACCGTTCTAGGGTCTTACGCAGGTGAATCACTGTCTGGTGATTCAAATGTCTTGTTAGGTCATGAAGCAGGACAAAATTTAACTGGATCCAATAATGTGTTCATTGGGTTTAATGCAGGATTAGACAGTAGTTTTGACGGAAGTTCTAATACGCTTCTTATTCAAAATTCCAATAGCGCCACACCATTGGTGCATGGAGATTTTGCGACTAATATAGTAGGTATTGGTAAAGTGGCAACAACACATGCTTTAGAGGTAGAAGGTACAACGGAAGCGACTCAATATAAAGTATCTGCCTTAAATACACCTCCTGCAAGTGCAACTGATACTGGAGTTGTAGGCGAAATAAGAATCACAGCAACCCATATCTACATTTGTACTGCTACCAATGTATGGGTGAGAGCAGCATTGTCAACTTGGTAGACAAGATTAGGTTGTAGCAAGAAAATTTAGGCTTAACAGAATTAGTATAACATTCGGTTTTCTATTTTTGTTTCATGAACGATAATTTCAAAAATGAATTCTTCGGCATCGGAATTCAAAATGGGAAAACACCTGAAAATTTAGGTGTACTTTGGCGATCTGCCCAAAATCTCGGAGCTAGTTTTATTTTTACCATAGGAAATCGTTACGCCAAACAAGCTTGTGATACGCATAATGCCGTGAAGTCTATTCCCTATTTTCATTATAACACCTTTGAAGACTTCTTTAATAATTTGCCAAAAGGTGCTCGGTTAGTCGGTGTAGAATTAACTGATAAAGCCGAAAATTTAGAGACCTTTCATCACCCAAGGCGTTGTGTATATTTGCTAGGTGCTGAAGACCATGGGTTATCCAAACAAGCCATCGAGAAAAGCCATTTTTTGGTTAAATTTAAATCTGA
>JAUHZI010000131.1 GCA_030426105.1 Bacteroidia bacterium
TTGAGGATATAGTGTTTTAAATGTTGAAGACTCGTTCATTCTGAATAATCCACCATACTGAATTTGAACATCTTCACCATGTTGCTTTACGCTTCCTTTCGCTACTCTATTTTCAATTTTTTGAGCTTTTTTTTCGGCTTTTTCACCTCCACAATTTACAAGCAGGAATATACTACAAACCAAACCTATATACTTTACCATCAACTTCATATAGAATAAATTTTGCCTAATTGTAACAAATATACAAGAAAATACAACATTTAATAAAATAACTAAAAAAAATAGCCTGATTTCAAAGAAAATCAGGCTATTAAACTATTTTTTAATTACTTCTTCAACTATGCATCTCCATTTCCTTTCTCTCCAAAGTTAAACAATAGAGAAAAACGTATTGTATTTGCAATAGGACTTTGTTGTGTTAAGGCCACTAAATAAGATAAGTCCAATTGGAAGACTTGGAAACGAACTCCTGCTCCCATTGACACAAATTGTCTATTTCCTTTTGTTGGTGCTTCATAAAAATACCCTGCTCTAGCAGCAAAGACATTGTTATAGATATACTCTCCACCAAAAGAAATGTTTATTTCAGATAATTCTTCCTTAAATCGACTACCTTTCTCAACTTCTACAGTAGTACCATTATCATCTTTTATAACCACTCCAGGTGCATCTGTAAACGATCCGAAAATACCTGATGCAACACCTACATCATTACTTCTTCCTGAGAAAACAATTGGATTTCCTTCAATATCGTAATCTATTTGGCCATTAGTTGTTTGGTAAACTGGAGCTGTTGGTACTAATAACTTATTTGCATCCAATGCAACTGAGAATTTATTAAAGTCATCTATATCAACATTTAATGCTGTTCCCAATCTCATATTTGTAGGGATAAAATCTCTATCTGCACCATCAGTGTACGCCATCTTAGCACCAATATTTGAGATATTTAATCCAGCTGCTATAGTTGACTTACGTCCTTGAATTTCAAATTCATTTGATTGGTAATATCCTGAAACGTCAGCAGCTACAGATTGTCCTGCTTTTGTATTTGCACCTTGAACAGAAGTTCCACCAGTTAGGTTTGAATTAACATATCTAGCAGCTAAACCAACAGAAAAGTTTTCACTTAACTTTCTTGCATAAGCTCCATCAATTGCAAATTCACTTGGATTAAAGTCTCTAATTGTACCTCCTGTTTGATCGGTAAATGTAATATTTCCTAGAGAAAAATATCTCAAAGATGCACTTACAGATGAAAAATCGTCTAATTTTTTATACCCTGTTACGTAAGCTAAATTGATGTCGTTTACCAATCTCCTCAACCATGGAGAATAAGACATTGAAAAACCTGCATCATTTTCAATAAAAGCTAACTTAGATGGATTCCAATGTATTGAGTTAGCATCGGGGCTAATTGCAACTCCAACATCTCCCATTGCTCCAGATCTCGAATCGGGTGTAATCAATAGAAACGGCACTGCTGTCGTGATTGTATTAATCTGTTTTCCTGCTAATTGCTGTGACGATAATTGAGCATTTACAACCGAACTCGAAGCTAAAACACCTCCTGCAAGCAATGTGGTTATTTTATTTTTTATGTTCATCATTTAATAATATGTGAAAAACAAATATACGTAAAACCTATTTCTTTTATTGTCTATGAACATCTTTTTTTTGTATTTACCTTTAAAAATGAATATCTAGCAAAGTTTTTTTTACTTTTGAAAACAGAAGTTCTTTAAAATTGATTTACTAAATTAAAATTGCTTTTCTTGGGGCTATTATCTTTATTTTACTGAAGTATAACTATGACTTTTTTTCTAAAATAACTCAGCCATCCACTTAAATAATTTTATTTTTACTAAACTACTTTAAGAAACTTCTCTATTTAAAGAACTTAATTATAACTACACATGCCAATACCACAGTTAAAACCTTTAAAATTTAATCGTAAAACATTAACAGATGAAGAGTTAATCAACTTCTACCACGCTTTAGTTTTACCCCGATTAATTGAAGAAAAAATGTTAATCTTATTAAGGCAGGGAAAAATCTCTAAATGGTTTTCAGGCATTGGGCAGGAAGCTATCTCTGTTGGTTGTGGATTAGCAATGCAAGAAGATGAGTTTATGCTTCCTATGCATAGAAATTTAGGTGTTTTTACAACTAGGAAGTTACCACTAGAACGTTTGTTTATGCAGTTTCAAGGAAAAGAAAATGGTTTTACCAAGGGGCATGACCGTTCTTTTCACTTTGGAACTAAAGAGCACCATATTGTTGGAATGATTTCTCATCTAGGTCCTCAATTAGGAATAGCTGACGGAATCGCTCTAGCCAATAAATTAGAGGAGAACAAAAAAGTAACTATTGTTTTTACTGGTGACGGAGGTGCAAGCGAAGGAGACTTTCATGAAGCATTAAATGTGGCTGCTGTATGGGATCTTCCCGTAATCTTTGTTGTTGAAAATAATCAATGGGGATTATCAACTCCTTCTAAAGAACAATTCAGATGTAAACAATTTATTGATAAAGGGATTGGTTATGGAATGGATACTGTTCAAGTAGATGGGAACAATATTGTTGATGTTTACGAAACTATCCGTAAAGCTAGAACTTCTATTTTAAAGAACCCTAGACCAATACTTGTTGAATGTATGTCTTTTAGAATGAGAGGTCATGAAGAGGCATCAGGAACTAAATACTATCCTGAAGGAATTCAGGATGCGTGGTCAATAAAAGATCCTGTAGATAATTTTGAACGCTTTTTGATGGAAGAAGGTGTTTTGACACAAGAGACAATTGACCAGATTAAAGCTGATAAAAAAGCTGAGATCAATCAGAAATGGAAAGAAGCTGATAATGCTCCAGAAATTGAAGCTGACACGCAAAGAGAATACAATTATCTTTTTAAAGCTTTTGATAACAAAGCTATCCAACCAAAATCTGAAAGCAAAACTGAAAAACGTTTTATCGATGCTATTTCTGATGGTTTACGCCAATCAATGGAAAGGCATCAAAACAGCGTTATCATGGGACAAGATATTGCTGAATATGGTGGGGTTTTTAAAGTAACTGATGGGTTTGTCGAGAAATTTGGGAAAGAACGTGTTCGCAATACTCCTATTTGTGAATCTGCTATTGTTGGTGCTGCCCTTGGATTATCTATAAATGGTTATAAGGGCATTATGGAGATGCAATTTGCAGATTTTGTGACAGTTGGATTTAACCAAATTGTAAACAACCTTGCAAAATTGCATTATCGTTGGCAAGAGAATGCTGATGTTGTCATACGAATGCCAACTGGAGCTGGTGTTGGAGCTGGACCATTTCACTCACAAAGCAATGAAGCATGGTTTTTCCATACTCCTGGACTTAAAATCGTTTACCCTGCCTTCCCTGGTGATGCTAAGGGACTTCTGGCTGCTGCTATTGAAGACCCTAACCCAGTTATGGTATTTGAACACAAAGCTTTATATAGAAGTAAAAGTGAACTTGTTCATGATGATTTTTATACTACTGAAATTGGAAAAGCAAATGTATTGAGAAACGGTAGTGATGTGAGTATTATAACCTATGGTATGGGCGTTCATTGGGCTATAGAGACCTTGGATGAAAATCCTGATATTAAAGCTGACTTAATTGATTTAAGAACTTTATTACCTTTGGATACTGATACAATTTTTGCTTCCATAAAGAAGACTGGTAAGGCAATTATTCTACATGAAGACTGTTTAACTGGTGGTATTGGAGGAGAAATACTTGCATTGATTAATGAAAATTGTTTTGAGTATTTAGATGCTCCTATATTTAGAAGTGCAAGTTTAGACACTCCTGTTCCTTTTGCGGCAGCTTTAGAAGAAGATTTTCTACCAAAAAATCGATTTAAAGAACAACTAAAAAAATTAATTAATTATTGATTTATGAAATATTTCACATTGTTTATACTTGCTTTAATTTCTTCTTTTCTATATAGTCAAGAGGATGCCGAGGTTGAGGGAGGTAATCTTTTTTTCGGATTAAACTTAGGTGTTTTTCAATCGAATAATAAGACTGCTGTAATCTATAATGGAAATGTTACAACCTATGGTGTAAACTATTTTTTCCAAAATCAATTTATTCAGCCTGAATTAGACCTTTATTTTAAATACGATTATAGAATTGAGAGCTTTGCTGATCCTTCATTAATGCGTTACCGACCTACACTCAATATAGGTGGGCATGGCGGTATTAAACTGAGCGAAAATGCTTCTGTTTATGCTGATGTTAACTTGTTACAATTAAAAGTTGAAGATTTCTTTACAGTAGCCATTAATAATCCTAACGACCCTACCACTATTGGAGAGACATACGAACAAATTCCAATCTTTGGAGAAGAAAGTAGAACGAATATTAATTTAGGAATTCAATCTAATTTTTATAATGAGAATGGCATTACTGCTTATTTCAATTTATTTGGTAATGTAAATACTACAAGACTTGACAAAAATTACTTTGTAATTAATAATAAGGTATATACGATTGTTCATAATGCTATTGCTAACGGTAATAATAATGGACAAGTTAATTTACAGCAAACAGTTCCTCCTGGAGGTGTTGGCTATGGAGGTGGTGCTGGATTAGGTGCTAAATATAAGTTCAACGATAAGTTTACATTTGATGCTAACTATTATGCCATTTACACAAGAACAAATATGAATGTTGATTTAAAACCTTTTGGATTAAATCATGCGCTTGTTGCTCGTATTATTTGGGGATAGTATTAAGCGCTTGTATTATATGCCTTTCGTTATGATAGATTAAAAAGCGAAAGGTATCTCCTAACTTTAATTTGATTAATTTAGAGATTGTAATACTTGTTCTTACTTTGTTTAAGTTTATTGTCCTAGCTTGGTTTAATAACTCTATTAATTCGATTTGGTAAGTCAAAAACTGTTCTATAGTATTATAACCTAGTTTACTTCCTATTGGATTCTTATCTTGAAATGTTTTCATTTTTTTTATCTTACCTTCTTTTACCTTCATAGCATTAGCAAAATAATTACCTAACCATCCTGAGCGAAAAGCTATTGTGGCATTAATAGCTTTATTCTCTGATATTCTTTTACTTATTTCGGGTAGATAGAAGGCATAGTATAAATTAAGATGTTCTATGCACTCTAATGCACTCCAGGAGTCGTTAGTAGATCTTTTATTTAACTGTTCGATCGGAAGTAATTGTAATTTGGCAACTTTTTTACTTAGCTCTACTGATAAGCTACTTAATTCATCTAATAATTGATTGGCTTTCATTTTTTATTACAAAGTAAAGGTGTAACTTTCTTATTTTCCTTGATTGAAATCAATTTTTTGGCGCTTAGACTTTACATTCTTGACAAAGTTTCTGGCGCCATTCTTAAATAAGCAGCAATGTACTTAAGTGGTATCTCTTGAAATAACTGTGGACTGCGTTTTAATACTCTTTTATAACGCTCTTTTGGGTCAGCAATTAACAAATCCATTTCTCTTTCCATTTGTTGTAAAATCAGTTGTTCTAAAATTGCTTCATAAGCTTGCTGATATTCTTTTTTTTCTTTAATTAAATTCTTAAAGCTTTGTTTTGAAATTGAATAGACCTCACTCTCTTTTAAAGCTTGAATATAAAATTGAGATGGTTGATCATGAATAAAGGAATCAATTGCTGTTATCATGTTGTTTTGATAACCGAAACGAATTGTATGTTCATTTTCGCCATGAACTGTATAAATTCTAAACGTACCTTTGCTAATAAAATATAGATTAGAATTAATGACTCCCTCCTTATTTAGGTATTCATTTCTTTTTAATCTCTGTTTATTATTCCAAAGATTTCTTGTATTTATTTCATCTATAAGTACTGTAATTAAGTTATTCATAATACTTTGATTTTTACCAAAAAGAAAAGGGATAACTCATATGAATTATCCCTTTTACTCAATAATAAGTAAATCTTATTCTTCTTCAGCTGCTGAATCTTCTGCTTTAGGAGCAGGAGCTTCAGTTTTTGGAGCTGCTGATTTTTTAGATCTTCTTCTTGTCTTTTTCTTAGGAGCCGCTTCAGCTAATAATAAATCGTTGAAATCAACTAATTCTATCATTGCCATTTCAGCATTATCACCTAAACGGTTTGGTAACTTAATAATTCTAGTATACCCACCTTGTCTTGTCTGTACTTTAGGAGCAACTGTTCTAAACAATTCTGCAGCAGCATCTTTGTTCTTTAAGTAGCTAAATACAGTTCTTCTAGAGTGTGTTGTATCCGTTTTAGATTTAGTAACTAAAGGTTCTACATAAACTCTTAATGCTTTAGCTTTAGCTAAAGTTGTAACTATTCTTTTATGCTCAATTAAAGAACAAGCCATATTAGAAAGCATCGCTTTTCTGTGTGCTGACTTACGTCCTAAATGATTAAATTTCTTACCGTGTCTCATTTTTCAAACTTTTCTTTATAGGATTTGAATAAACTTATTCTCTATCCAATTTATATTTTGAGATATCCATACCAAATGAAAGTCCTTTAGATTCGATAAGGTCTTCTAATTCAGTAAGTGATTTTTTACCAAAGTTTCTGAACTTCAATAAATCATTCTTCTTGAAAGATACTAACTCTCCTAATGTTTCTACATCTGCAGCTTTTAAACAGTTTAAAGCTCTAACAGATAAGTCCATATCAACTAATCTAGTTTTTAATAGTTGACGCATATGTAGAGAGGTTTCATCGAATTCTTCTGCTTCAGCTCTATCAGCATCATCCAATGTTATTCTTTCATCAGAGAATAACATGAAGTGGTGAATCAAGATTTTAGCAGCTTCTTTTAATGCATCTTTAGGATTAATTGATCCATCAGTTGTGATATCCATTAACAACTTCTCGTAATCTGTTTTTTGCTCAACACGAAAGTTAGCAATAGAATACTTAACGTTTTTAATTGGAGTAAAGATTGAATCAATAAATATTGTCCCTACAGGTGCATTAGAAGTTTTATTCTCTTCAGAAGGAACATAACCTCTACCAGAAGCAATAGTCATTTCAATGTTCAACTTAACAGAAGACTCCATTTTGCAAATTACTTGCTCTGGATTTAAAATCTGAAAAGATGAAGTAAATTTACCGATGTCTCCAGCAGTAAATGTATCTTGACCAGAAATATTGATAACTATTTTTTCTGAATCTGTATCTTCGATTTGTTTCTTAAAACGAACTTGTTTTAAGTTTAAGATAATTTCAGTTACATCTTCAACAACTCCTTTAATAGTATCGAATTCGTGTTCTACTCCTTCAATTCTAACTGAAGATATTGCATGCCCTTCAAGAGAATTTAATAAAATTCTTCTTAAAGCATTCCCCACTGTGATACCATAACCTGGTTCTAGTGGTCTGAACTCAAACTGACCAAAAGTGTCAGTTGAATCTAGCATGATAACTTTATCTGGTTTTTGGAAATCTAAAATTGCCATTTTAATTGTTTTATTATTCGTTCAACTATTATTTAGAATATAACTCAACTATAAGTTGTTCTTTAATATTCTCTGGAATTTGATCTCTATTAGGGACAGTATTAATTTGTCCTGACATAGTAGATGCATCCCAATCTAACCATTCGTGTTTTGTATTTGTAGCTGCTAAAGAATTGTTTATAACCTCTAAAGATTTAGACTTTTCTCTTACTCCTACTACATCTCCAATTTTAACACTGTAAGAAGGGATATTTAAAACTTTTCCGTTAATAGTTATGTGTCTATGAGAAACTAACTGACGAGCAGCATTACGAGAATTAGCGATACCTAAACGATAAACAATATTATCTAATCTAGTTTCACATAATTGTAATAATACCTCACCTGTAATTCCTGACTTAGCATTTGCTTTCTTAAATAAATTAGAGAATTGACGCTCTAAAATACCATAAGTATATTTAGCTTTTTGCTTTTCTGCTAATTGAATTGCATATTCTGACTGCTTCTTTCTTCTTCTATTGTTCCCGTGCATTCCTGGAGGATAGTTCTTTTTCTCTAGAACTTTATCTGCTCCAAAAATTGGTTCATTGAATTTACGAGCAATCTTCGATTTTGGACCTCTATATCTAGCCATTTTAAATAGTAATTTCTATAAATTAAATTAAACTCTACGTCTTTTTGGAGGACGACATCCATTGTGTGGTAATGGAGTAACATCAATAATTTCAGTTACTTCAATTCCACTGTTATGAATACTTCTTATCGCTGATTCACGTCCAGAACCAGGTCCTTTAACGTAAACTTTTACTTTTCTTAATCCAAATTCGTGAGCTTCTCTAGCGCATTCTTCAGCTGCAACTTGAGCAGCGTAAGGTGTGTTCTTCTTAGAACCTCTGAATCCCATTTTACCAGCAGAAGACCAAGAAATAACTTGACCAGATGCGTTTGTTAATGAAATAATTATATTGTTAAAACTAGCTTTAATGTGCGCTTGTCCTACAGGTTCTACAACAACCTTTTTTTTCTTTTTTTGTGACTTAGCCATAATTAAAAAAGATTATCTTTTATTTAGTTGCTTTTTTCTTGTTAGCAACAGTTTTCTTTCTTCCTTTTCTTGTTCTTGCGTTATTCTTAGTTCTTTGTCCTCTTAAAGGTAATCCCATACGGTGACGTATACCTCTTTGACAACCAATATCCATTAAACGCTTGATGTTCAATTGGATTTCCGAACGTAATGCTCCTTCAACAGTAATCTCTTCACTGATGATATTACGAATGGTTCCTGTTTGTTCATCATTCCAGTCTTGAACTTTAATGTTCTCATCTACACCTGCTTTGTCTAAAATTCTCTTAGCGGTGCTTCTTCCAATACCATAAACATAAGTTAAAGCGATTACGCCTCTTTTGTTTTTTGGTATATCAATACCTGCAATCCTTGCCATATTCTAGTTTAAATTGTTTTTTACCCCTGACGTTGTTTAAACTTCGGGTTCTTTTTGTTGATTACATACAATCTTCCTTTCCTTCTAACGATTTTGCAATCGGCAGAACGTTTCTTTACTGAAGCTCTTGTTTTCATTGTACTTTTTATTTATATCTAAAAGTTATTCTTCCTTTTGTTAAGTCGTATGGCGACATTTCAACCTTAACACGATCTCCTGGTAGAATACGAATATAAAACTTTCTCATCTTACCAGAAATATGAGCAATGATTGTATGTCCATTTTCTAATTCTACACGAAAAATGGCATTTGGTAATGCCTCTAAAATTGTTCCGTCTTGTTCTATAGCTGCTTGTTTAGCCATACTATTTATTATTTAATACTTCTTCTATATAATCAAATGTAGATAAGACATCAGCCTTACCTTTCATTACTACTACATCATGCTCAAAAT
>JAUHZI010000286.1 GCA_030426105.1 Bacteroidia bacterium
GCTTTCCTGCTTTTCATGGAGACACCTAGAGAGCAGGAAAGCTTTATTTGTGAACGAAAAATTAGTGTGGAGAATGGAAAAGAGTATTTTTTATTAACCGTTACGAAACTTGAAAAAGCAAATAAGTATGAAGAACTTTATATATTGGTAGCTCAAAATATCAGTAAAAGAAAAGAAATAGAAGGCTCTTTAAGACTAGCAAGGAATAATGCTTTAAAATCGCAAAGAGCTAAAGAAGTAACGCTAAGTAGTATTAATCATGAAATAAGAAATCCAGTAAATGCAATAGTTGGTGCTTCTCAATTGTTAGCAAATGATGTTGCCTTAAGTGATAAGCATCAAGAATTAACAAGTATGCTTAAAAATTCAGCAATGAGTTTATTGAGCTTAGTGAATAATGGATTGTATTTAGGAAAACAAGAGGCTGGGCTAGTAACTTTTGAAAAGTGCCCTTTCTCTGTAAGTAACACTGTTGAAATTGTGTTGTCAATTCTTAGTTACCAAGCTAGAAGTAAAAACAATAGTTTTACAATTGATAACCAGCTTCAGGAAGATATATACATTGGAGATCAGTTACGCTTAAAACAAGTATTACTTAATTTAGTAGGAAATGCGATAAAGTTCACAGAAAGTGGAAATATTCGAATTACAATTATAGAGGAGTTCAAGTCCTTAAAGTTTTTGATTCAAGACAATGGAGTTGGAGTAAAAGAAGAGGCTTTACCCCATTTGTTCAAACGTTATGTCCAATTCGAAGATGGGCACAGTTCCAAGAAAGAAGGGACAGGATTAGGTTTATTTATATGTAAAACGATTATTGAAGAACAAGGAGGGATAATTCAGGTTATTTCAAAATACAAAAAAGGAACAACAGTATGTTTTACCCTCCCGTATACCAAAAATTCAGGAATGGATTATAAAGATGGAAGTGTTAGTGATGAAAAAAGTTGCTGTCAAAGAAGTTTATCCATTTTAGTGGTAGAGGATGACTCATTTAATCAGTTGTATTTAACGCATTTATTTCAGAGATATGGTCACAATGTAGAGTTGTGTTCCAATATAAAATCAGCTATTTCAGCAATCGAACGGAGTCCTTCTTATGATATTATCTTAACAGATTTCGAGTTGCCAGATGGAAGAGGGAGTAGTTTTGTACAAGAGGTTAGGAAAAGAGGTTTAACAGCAGTTCCTGTTGTTATGATTACTGCGTATGATTGTGATAATGTCAAAAGTGAATTAGAGGAAAACCTTTTTCAAGGTTATATTCAAAAGCCTTATGCTCCTTCTATATTAATTAAAACCATGATAGATGTACTAGGAAGTGATAGCGCTGAAAATAAACAGTCAACGAGCATTATTAACAGCTACAGAATAAAGGAGTTTACAGGAGGAGATCAGCAATTGTTAAATGTTTTAGCTCAGTCATTTTGTAATGATTATCCCAATATGATAAAACAGATAACCTTTTTTGTAGAAGAATTAGATGTGGAAGGCTTTAAGAGAAAAAGCCATGTAATGAAATCAACTATGGGATATTTTGCATTAGATGATCAAATTCAATTATTAGATGAAATATTGGCTCAAATAAAGAATAAAAATAAGGACAAATCAAACAAGGCTTTGATTAAATTTAAGAGAGAAATGACCGAAATTATTAATGAAATCGAACAAGCATTTTTGTAGTATTGATTTTTATTGATGGTTTAAGTCCTCTTTATAAAACTATAGTATTATGATAAAGACAGTTATAATAGATGATGATGACATCACCCATAAAGTAATTAAGAATTATGTTAATCGCTTAACAAATGTTGAGGTTATAGGAAGTTTTTATAATGGCATAGAAGCAATTCCTTTTCTAGAAGTGGAAG
>JAUHZI010000132.1 GCA_030426105.1 Bacteroidia bacterium
ATGGTAGATATTTAAAAAAATAAATTTTTACTCCTTTATTTTCAACTGTGGTATAGAGTTCAAACCCAGCTTTTAAATAAAATTTTACCAACTCCTCTTTAGCGGTTTCAAGCAAAAGTGGAATCATATTCTTTTGACTTTTCTCAACAATATGATTCCTAGCTTCGAATAAACCATCTAAGCGATTATAGTCATTAGCTTGCGCCAGATACCATGCATAATAGTAATCATCAACTTTTAATCGATTGGTTTTAATTAACTTTTCTTCTTTTAAAATGTCTTTGATTAGCGCTGGTTTAATTGTAATAATTAATCTCAGATACAGCAAAAAAGATTTAAAAGACTTTTTCTTTTTCGTTCTGTAATACAGTAAAACTGTTTTTTGATTACTTGCTACAAATACTCCTTTACTTTGTTTAGCTACCTGATAAGCATAGTCAATTAAACGACTGTACCTAGCTTTGAAACCAGGTTTCTTATCATTAAATAACTTTTGAATACGAGGATGATCATGAAAAACATCCTTAATTATATTTTTTATATCGCGGTCTTGCATCAATACAAAATCCTTTGACTACCCTCCTATTTTATTTAAATGATACTTAAAATAGCGCATCCCATTTTTAGGAGGAAGTTGAATTGAAATCAAAGCACCTTCTCTTTTTAATGATAACTCTATTGGCATCCCTTTAAAATACAATAACCATTCAGATAAATTTCCTTCTAAAGGAAAGTTATTAATCGCATATATTTTATCTTGACGCAATAGGCCTGCATTATAAGCTGCAGAGTTTTCTAAGATATCAGTCACCACCATAGTTCCATGCTTAGTTTGCAATTTTAATCCATAATTCTCTGCTTCATTTTCCGAATTTACAATATCAAATTGTAGCCCTCTATACTTTAGTGCTTTATTGATATAAGGGGAGAATTTATTAGTACCATATATTAAATCATCAAAAATATCATCAAATGATACACCTGCAAACTCTTCTAATAACCCTTTGTATTGTTGTTCAGAGTACCCTTTTTCTTGATTAGTTTGTTCATATAATTTACGCATCGCATCATGCAAAGTATATTTTCCATTAGAAGCTTCTCTAATTCGCATATCACAAACCATGGCTGTTAATGCTCCCTCTACATAAATTGATGTCTTTCTTGATGGAATTCCTTGTTCATAACCATCTAGCCATGTATCAAAAGATGATTCAGCTACACTGTAGTGATTTCTTGCTCCATTATGAAAATGACGAGTTAAATATGCTTCCACTTCTTTTTGATACTGTTGTTCATCAAACACACCGCTTTCTAGCAAAATTAAATCTCCCATATAAGTTGTTACCCCTTCTGTTACATAACCTGAGCGTGTGTAATTTTCTTGTTTATAATCGTATGGGAATAAACCGTTCGGACGAATAGCTTTTACATTCCATGTATGGTAGAGTTCGTGGGAACTTACTCCTAACAATTCAGTATAAAAACTTTCAAAGACAGCATAGCTTGGTCCCAAAGCAATCACAGTACTTTTTTGGTGCTCTACTCCATGGTAATATTTATATGGCATGATTTGGAACAGAAAATGAAATTCATCTACTGGAAATCCTCCAAATGCATCAATTTGATATTGGGTAAACTTTGTAAAATCAGTGATTAAACGTTCCCAATCTGGACGCACTTCTCCTTGAAACCATATATGAAAAGGAATTCCAGCCACTTCATACTCTCCATGTTGTAAACTATCTGAAACAATAAATGGAGAATCGGCTAACTCATGGAAATCTTCAGCTTCATATAAGTCTTCTCCAACCTTTTTTAAACTCGTTGCAACTTGATGATCTACAGGATATTTAATCTCAACCAACCTTTTAGTACTTAAATCTGTAGGTTCGTAAATACAACAGTTCACAGGATTAACATACAATTGATTATCATCTAAAAATGTTGACCCTGCATTTAAATCAGCTGCATAATACAAGTATTGTACTCGAACTAAATCTACATCTTTACACTCTACTTTCCAGCTGTCTATGGTTATTTTATAACTCTTTAATGTTTTTCCTTCTGATGAATAAACCGCAAAATCTCTCACATTCTTAGCAAAATTTCCCAATTCATAACGTCCAGGTCTCCATGCAGGCAATTGTAACACAATTTCTTCCTTTTGGGTAGTATCAACTTCTACATCAATTGTTATAAAATGGTGATGGGGCTGTTGGTATGAGAATGTATATTTCATCTTGCTTTTATTATTTTGAGATTCCTCAAATATAAAAACAATCTACCAATGAATAATTGAAAGACAATCATTATATTCACAATGTATTTATGAAATCATTTTTTCTTTAACCACGCATGAATTATCTAGCTCATATTGCTCTTTCTGGAAAGAGTACCCCAATCATGTTGGGAAACTTTATTGGAGACTTTGTCAAAGGAGATGATTTTCACCACTACCCTAAAGACTTCCAAACAGGGATTTTGTTACATCGCTCAATTGATTCTTTTACTGATAGCCATCCAATTGCCTTACAAAGTAAACGGCGTTTTTACGAAGATTTCCCTAAGGTTGGAGGTATTATAACTGATATTATTTACGATTATTTTCTGTGCCAAAATTGGGAAAACTTTTACACTATTGATTTAGAAAAATTTATTACGAAAACGTATCAAACCCTAGATCAGAACCAACATCATTTACATAAGAATATGCAATACCTCTATCATCATTTGACTCAAAATGACTGGTTTAGGAGGTACCAAACACAAAAAGGGACAGCGCTTTCTCTAACACAAATTGGAGGTAGAATAAACTATTCAAAAGACTTAGGAACAGCATTTGAAATTGTTAACGCAAACTATGAAGATTTTCAAAGTGAATTCAACTCCTTTTATTTAGCTTTACAAAAACATTGTGAAGATTTCCTTAACGAACACTAAACAACCTCATGGCATACGACGAATTTCTAGCAGATAGAATCAGGCAAATTTTTAAAGAGCAAAACACCTCTTTTTACGAAAAGAAAATGATGGGAGGATTAGTCTTCATGGTTGATGACAAAATGTGCTGCGGACTTTCATTTAATAAGAAAGTAGGTAAAGAATTACTAATGGCTCGAATTGGTGAAGATGCCTTTGAGCAAAACAAAGACAAACCAGGTTGTTATCCAATGGATTTTACTGGCAGACCTATGAAAGGATATGCCTTTATTGATGAAGACGGTTATGACCTAGATGATGATTTAGAACACTGGATTATGCTTTGTATAGCTTTTAACCCCTTTGCTAAAAGCAGTAAAAAGCGTTAATTATGTATGATAAAAAGCTTTGACTTTATCTCTTAGATTGTAACTCAACTCCATGACTTGTCCGTAGGCTCCTGTAGTTCTAATCGCAATTAAATCCCCTCTTTTAAGCTCAGGTAACTCTATTGCTTTACCAAAACAATCCGAAGACTCACAAATTGGTCCAACTACATCATATTTTTGGGAGATATCCGCTTTTGATGTCAAACTTTCTATCTTATGATAAGCTTGGTACAAAGCAGGCCTTAATAATTCTGTCATTCCAGCATCTAGGATTGCGAAATCAGTTTTAACACCATTTTTCACATAAAGCACTCTACTAATTAATGTTCCACATTGGGCTACAATTGAGCGTCCTAGTTCAAAATGTAATGTTTGATGCTTCTTTAAAGTTAAAAAGTCATCAAATATTTTAAAAAATGTTTCAAAATCAGGAATAGCATTTTCATCAGGATTATGATAATCTACTCCTAGCCCACCTCCAACATTGATATGTTCTAGCAACACATTTCGATTATCAAACCATTCTTGAATTTCATTTACACGTATACAGAGTGATTTAAAAGCTGTTAGATCAGTAATTTGTGATCCAATATGAAAATGCAGACCTATTAATTTGATATTCTTCAAATCTTTCAGTCTATCCATTACTGTGGACAACTCCCACATATTAATTCCAAACTTATTTTCCTCTAAACCAGTTGTAATATAACGGTGTGTATTGGCCATTACATTTGGGTTTATTCTCAAAGCAACGTTCGCTATTTTATTTTTTTCAACTGCCAATTCATTAATTACTTCTAGCTCTTGGATTGATTCGCTATTGAAACAAAAGATCTCATTTTCTAACGCTAGGTTAATTTCTTTGTCTGATTTACCAACTCCTGCAAATGCGATTTTAGTTGGGGCAAACTGGTAAGCCAATGCTTTTTCTACCTCGTTACCACTCACACAGTCAGCTCCTAGACCAGCTTTTTGTATTAATTTTAAAATTTCATCATTCGTATTTGCTTTTAAGGCATAATGAACGTGATAGTTATATTTTTGAGATGCTTTTACCACTTCATTTAATGTCGCTTCTAACAACGACAAATCGTAAAAATAGAAAGGCGTTTCTCTAGTTTTGAAATTGGCAATTGTTGTTGATCTAAACATTACAGAACAAGTTTTCGTTTAAGATATTCAATGCTTGTTTTTTGTAATTGGTTTCGACCAATATAGAAACATTATGACGACTTCCACCATATGAAATCATACGTATTGGCACTTCCTTTAAGGCGCTAAAAATTTCTAAAGCATGCCCTCTACTTTCATCAATAAAATTACCAACTATACAAATGATTGACATCTGTTTATCGACTTCAACATTACCCAATTTTTCTAACTCCTCTACTATTTCATCAAGGTATTGCGCATCATCTATGGTAATCGATACAGCAACTTCTGAAGTAGTAACCATATCAATTGATGTTTTGTAGACTTCAAAAATCTCAAAGATTTTACGCATGAATCCATGCGCTAAAAGCATTCGCCCGCTTTTTATTTTAATAACAGTAATGCTATCTTTAGCAGCAATAGACTTAATTCCTGCACCTTTGATCTCTAGTCCAATTAAAGTGCCTTCATCCTGTGGTTCCATTGTATTTTTTAGACGAACAGGAATTTTCGCTTTTTTAGAAGGTTGAATACTTGCTGGGTGCAAAATTTTCGCTCCAAAATAAGCCAACTCAGCGGCTTCATCATACGACAAATAAGCTATAGACTGTGTCCCTTCAACATAACGAGGGTCATTGTTATGAATCCCATCAATATCTGTCCATATCTGCACTTCTTCAGCTGCTACAGCAACACCAATCAATGACGCAGAATAATCACTCCCCCCACGTTTTAGGTTATCTATTTCACCAAAGGTATTTCGACAAATAAAACCTTGAGTAATGACAATTTCATTTGATTTTTTTTGTTTTAACTCCCGACTTAGATTCTCTTTTATATAATAGGAATCAGGTTCTCCATCCTTATCAATCCTCATAAAATCTAACGCAGAAATAAGTATGGAAGGAACTCCTAGTTCTTCCAAATAATAATGAAAAAGGGCTGTTGAAAGTAATTCACCCTGCGCAAGAACAGCTTTTTCCTCATGAATGGTAAACAAATCTTCAGTAAAAGCTTGAATGTAGTTGAAATGAGACTCTACCATTTCTTTAGCTTTTTCTTTTACTTCAGAAACAGTATAAAGTTCTTCAACTACCCGATAATAATTCTGTTCTAAAGCTTGTATTGAACTAATAGCTTTATCATTCTGTTTATCGTATAAAAGTTCAGCGATTTCCACAAGCGCATTAGTTGTTCCTGCCATTGCAGATAACACAACTATTTTATCTTCATCAGAGTTGACTAAACGTGCCAATTCTTTTAATCGGTCAGCAGTACCTACTGAGGTACCTCCAAATTTACAAACTATCATCTTTTACCATTAATATCATTCTCCAATGAGGACATACTGTACAATATTAGCTCCCATCTGAAATGCTTTAGTTCTTGCTTCTTTACTATCGTTATGAACAGCTTCATCTTCCCATCCATCACCAAGGTCACATTCAAAATCGTAAAAACAAACTAAACGACCTTCATATTCCAAACCAAATCCTTGAGGAGCTTTATTATCGTGTTCATGTATTTTGGGTAGTCCTTTATTGAAGTTATATTTTTGATGGTAAATTTTATGATTAAATGGTAATTCTATAAACTCTATCTCAGGAAAGACCTTTTTCATTTCAGTTCGAACAAACTTATCCATTCCATAATTATCAGAAATATGTAGAAAACCTCCACCTATTAAGTATTTCCTCAAATTTTCAGCTTCATTTGCACTAAAAACAACATTCCCATGTCCAGTCATGTGTATAAAAGGATAGTTGAACAATTCAACACTCCCAACATCAACATCTTTTACAGCTGGGTTAATCGTTGTATTTAAATTTTCATTACAAAACTTTACCAGATTAGGTAATGCACTTGGGTTCGAATACCAATCCCCTCCTCCATTATATTTTAATACAGCAAATTCATATCCTTTGGTAGGCTTAAAGGAAAATAAGCCCACTAAAATAAAACCAATAATAACCGTTTTTAACTTTACCATATTCATAATAATAGAGCTAAGCTAATAAATCTTGTACTTTTTCCAAAAAGAATGTTGGAGGTTTAATTGGACGCATTGTTTCTGCATTTACAAAAGCTAATGTTGTTTCAGCTGTATTTATTTTCGTTCCATCTGCTTTAAAAGTTTCATAATGAAATGTGATTCGAACACCAGGGTATTCTTTTAAATGCGTTTTTATTGTTAATTCATCATCGTAATATGCTGGAATTAGGAATTTTGTTTTAAGGTCTAGAACAGGTAACATTACCCCTCTATTTTCCATATCTAAATAACTAATTCCCAATTCTCTCATCAACTCTGTTCTTCCCATTTCAAAGAACTGTGCATAGTTACTATGATGGCAATATCCCATTTTATCAGTTTCAGAATATCTTACCCTTAATTTTATTTCAGAAGTATACATAATTTATTAGATTTGCGATACATTGTAATTCTATGGCAAATTTAACAAAATATATTGCTCTTTTGGGGGTTAGCATTCTTTTAATCGCATGCAACAAAACCCTTCAAATTACTGATGCGAATTCTTCCAATGAATCGGTTAGCGCTAATATAGAGACTTCTACTTTTGCAGATTCAATTATTGCCCCATACAGAGACAGCATGAAGGCTAGTATGGATGAAGTTTTAAATGAGACTTTAGTTGATTTAGAAGTTGGGGTTCCAGAGGGATTATTAGGCGATTTTGTCACTGACTTAACTTTTGACCGTGCTAGAAATGAAGCTAAAAGTGCTCCTGATTTCTGTGTTTTAAATAATGGAGGGTTACGTACTCCTGTTTTAAAAGGTCCTATTACAAGAGGAAAGATTTTTGAATTGATGCCTTTTGAGAATGAAATAGTTATTGTTGAAATTTCTGCAGATAAAATGCTAGACTTAATTGAATATGTTCGTACGAAATCTCTAATGGGTGACTCAAGGAAAGCTGGAGTTCCAGTTAGTAACTTTAGAATGCAGATGAGCAATGGGAAAGTTACCCATATTATGATTAATAATCATCAATATAGTAAGCAAAAGAATTACAAAGTTGTTACAACTGATTATTTAGCCAATGGAGGGGATAATATGAACTTCTTTCTGAATCCTGTTAGCATTGAAAAAACAGGATTAAAACTAAGAGACATTATTATCGACCATGTTATTGAGTTGAAAAAAAGAAATATAGCTGTAAATTTAGCACTAGACGGAAGAATACACAATGCAGAATAGAAGAACATTTATTAAACAAGTTGCTGTAGGAAGTCTAGGTATTTCTACATTAAGCTCTTTTGACACGTTAGGTCATGATAAGCATACTCCTACCAAAATTACAATTTTGCACACCAATGATATGCACAGTCGTATCGATCCATTTCCTAGTAATCATCGTAAATATGCGAGCTTGGGTGGAATGTCTAAAATTGCCAATATGGTTAAGAAGGTCAGAGCTGAAGAAGAAAATGTACTACTATTAGATGCTGGGGATGTTTTTCAAGGGACTCCTTATTTTAATTTATATGGTGGAGAACTAGAGTTAAAACTAATGAGCCAAATTGGGTATGATGCCTCTACTATGGGGAATCATGACTTTGACAACGGTTTAGATGGTTTTAACACAGTACTACCCAATGCAAACTTTCCTTTTTTATGTTCCAACTATGATTTTACCAATACGATATTAAATGGTAAAACAACTCCCTATACAATAAAAGAAAAAGATGGAATAAAAATTGGAATTTTGGGAGTTGGGATAAAACTAAAAGGACTCGTTGACCAACGTTTATATAAAGAGACTAAATATTTAGATCCAATTGAACAGGCCAATCACTATGCTAAGCATTTAAAGCAAGTAGAAAAATGTAATTTGGTAATTTGTTTATCGCATTTAGGATATGAATATTCTGATAACAAACTATCTGACAAACAATTAGCAAAAAGCTCCAAAAACATTGATTTAATTATTGGTGGTCATACCCACACTTTTTTAGAAAAAGCTGAAACCTTTTTCAATAAAGAAGGTAAGAAAGTATTGGTGAATCAAGCTGGATGGGCAGCATTAAGTTTGGGACGTGTTGATTTCTTTTTTGATAAGAAAAAAGCTCAAAAAATTGATTTTGAAGCGAATATGTTTTCAACAAAAAACTATGCCAGAATTTAACATTAAGTTAATGTCAAAAAAAGTTATAAAACAATAGTAAAAACATTTTTTTATTAACTTTTTTTTGTGAACATTTGTATTGTTGAATTTGAGCGCCTACCAAAAGTTTTATTATGAGACTTTAAGCTCAATTTTAGCCACAAAAGAAGAATTTTCTTAACCTAATTATATAGAATTAAATATGAGTAAAAACCTGAAACAAATTTGGGATAACTGTCTTATGGTTATCAAAGATAATGTGCCATTGCAAGCTTATAAAACTTGGTTTGAACCTATCAAACCGATTAAGTTAAGAAGCAATGTACTTACTATCCAAGTTCCTTCTCAGTTTTTTTATGAGTGGTTAGAAGAGCATTATGTTGTTTTATTAAGAAAAACAATTAGAAAAGAGTTAGGACCGGATGCTAAATTAGAGTACAGCATTATTATGGAGAACAACAGTGCTAAAAACACAAATCCATATACGGTTAAGATTCCAACAACTAACAAGAAGGCAATAAAGAACCCTTCT
>JAUHZI010000133.1 GCA_030426105.1 Bacteroidia bacterium
ATAAGGACAGCTATTCTTCTGATACCTATATCTTGAGGGTATTCAATGCTGATAAGAGGAAGCAACCTATGCTATTCGGAATCTTTCAGCTGGAAAAGTTGATTTGGAAATCATTCCTTTTTCCCTCCAAGAAGTCATTCAGAATGTAAATATTATTTCCCAGTTCAAGGCCGAAGAAAAGGGGGCTGATCATACAAACTAATATCGTAGAAAGTACGCTTAATACTGTTCAAGGAGATCCTACTAAGCTGCATCAAATCATCTTAAATTTAGTGGGCAACGCCATTAAATTTACAGAGAAAGGAGTTGTCACCATTCAACTCAAAACCGAAATTCAGGAAGGTGGAAATAAAGCACTGGCACACTTTTGTGTGTCAGATACGGGAGTTGGAATCGGAGAAGATCGACTAGGGAAAATATTTGACTCTTTTGAGCAAGCTTATTCCGATACGACTCGAAAATTCGGAGGAACAGGTTTGGGTTTAAGCATTTC
Organism: Bacteroidia bacterium; assembly: GCA_030426105.1. Classification (GTDB taxonomy): domain Bacteria; phylum Bacteroidota; class Bacteroidia; order Flavobacteriales_D; family Parvicellaceae; genus S010-51. Next base: position 494 of record JAUHZI010000133.1, read on the forward strand.
CAAAAAACTAGTGGAACTTCAAGGCGGAAAAATTTGGGCAGAAAGCTCTTTAGGAGAAGGCAGTACGTTTTATTTTACTCTGCCAGAACTTTATTTAAACGATCAAAAACTCACTAATGACTGATAAACAACAACATCATGAGCCAAAAAAGAATTTTACTAAACTCAACAAAACATTGGTTCGATTAAAAATGACCAATACTGGTTTTTGGTTAATTACCGTTTTGGGCCCAGTATTTTTGTCTGTTCCTATTGGAACTATTATAGTTGCTAAGTTTTATCGTCATCATAAAGAAACTTATTGGATAAGCTCAATAAGTTTGCTTATTTTTGGAGGAATTTTCACCAAACTATTTCAAACAATATTTGTATGAAGCCTACCATAAAGCATGTTTTCTTCGATTTAGATAGAACACTATGGGATTTTAATGCTAACTCTAGAGAGGAATTAGCTAACCTTTGGAAAACCTATAATCTACATCAAAAAGGAATTTCACTTCCTAATGAGTTTGTCAAAATTTATGAAAAAGTCAATGAAGAATGTTGGGCAAAGTATCGTAAACAGGAAATTACAAAAGAAGAGTTAAGAGGAAAACGCTTTGAGGATACTTTAGCTTATTTTGGAATAAAAGAGGAAGGTTTAGCCGAAAAAATTGGTGCCAGTTACATAAAAAACAGTCCTCAACGAACAATTCTAGTTGATGGAACGATAGATTTATTAACATACTTAAAAAAGAAATATCATTTACACATTATCACCAATGGGTTTAATGAAGTTCAGCATTTGAAGCTAAACAATTGCCAACTTACTCCTTTTTTTGAAAAAATAATTACTTCAGATGAAATAGGAATAATGAAACCGAACCCTGAGGTATTTGAATATGCGTTAGAAAAAGCTCGAGCAAACAGAGCTGAAAGTATTTACATTGGTGATTCTTTACAAATAGATATTATGGGGGCTACTAATGTAGGAATGCACGCTATATTCTTTAACCCTAATCAAAAAGAACATTCTTTATCTATTTTAGGGGATGTAGTCACATTAAAAGAAATTAAAAATATTATTTAATTATGGGGTCTAAAATCTTATATTACATTGTACTCTTACCTATTTCTAAACTTCCATATCCTCTACTCTACTTACTCTCTAATTTTGTATTCTTCTTAATGTATAGGGTTATTGGGTATCGAAAAAAAGTGGTATTAAAGAATATTGAATGCTCATTTCCCAATAAGTCGAAACAAGAACACCAAAAAATAATGACTGATTTCTATCGTCATTTTTGTGACCTTATTTTAGAAAGTGTTAAAGGATTTAGCTTAAAAAAGGAAGAAGCCTTAAAGCGCTTTGTATTGACTAACCCTGAAGTTGTAGATCAATTTTATGCTAAAGGTCAGGATGTTATTTTTGTAGGAGGTCATTATAATAACTGGGAAATATTAGCTATTAGTATGGGCTTACAAATGAAGCACATCCCAGTTGGGATATACAAGCCTTTATCTGACAAATACATGGATAAGAAAATGAAGGTTTCTCGTGAAAAGTATCGCTTAAAAATGTGTGCTACCCACGATGTGAAAGAATTGATGCCACAAAAATTAGATAAGCCTAAAGGAACTATTTTTGCGATTGACCAAAGTCCATCAAACCCTAAAAAAAGTTATTGGATGAACTTTTTAAATCAGGAAACTTCTGTTTTATTTGGTGCTGAAAAATATGCTACTGAACTGAATTTACCCGTAATTTTCTGTAAAATAGAGAAGACTAAACGTGGGCATTACACAGGGACACTCAAATTATTATGTGAGCAACCAATAGAACAACCTTATGGATATGTTACACAGTTAGGAACTAAAGAGTTGGAGAAAGATATACAAGAGACTCCACAATACTGGCTTTGGACACATAAAAGGTGGAAACACAAACGTCCTGAGGGGGTTGAACTTCACAAGGATTTGGTATGATTAGTGACTTAGACTTATTTTATGAACGTCAAGATGAGCCTAATAAAGGCTGCTTTCTTGCATTGCGCTCTATCATTCAGAATTTAGATCCTAACATTACTGAGGCCTACAAATATAAACTACCTTTTTTCCTTTATAAAAATAAGATGTTTTGTTATTTGTGGAAAGATAAACAAACAAACTTTCCATATATAGGAGTTGTGAAAGGCAGCGAAATAGATCACCCCTTACTAGAACAAGGAAGTCGAAAAAAAATGAAAGTATTTTCTATTAATCCCAATGAAGATATTCCAATCGAAGCTCTAGAATACATCCTAAAATCTGCTATAAATTTATATTAAATAGCGATTAACTTAATATTTTTTTAATAATATCAGAAATAATATTAGATTTAGTTTTTTTATTGATAAGACTTAATATTAAAACTCTACTGTAACGAATGACACATAAAAGATTTACTTCTTTTGTATTTTTTTTCCTCTCGATTTCAATCTTTTCACAAGATATAAATAGTCGACAAAGCTCTCAACAAGAAACGCTTAATTCAATTATTTCTGAGCTACGCAATAATGCTTATGGAACAGCTCTTACTATTGTTGATTCAGCTTTACTAGATGAGCCAAAATTACTTCAAGAGCAATATGATTTGAATAATAATAGATACTTGTCTCAACTCTATGGGTTCAAAGGGCAAATTAGTTGGGTTCTTGATAGTAGCTACTCAGACGAGTATTTTTTAAATAGTATTCGATATGCCCAAAAAATAAATGATTCGAACACCATTGGTAAAAACTATCTTAACCTAGGTAGGACTTATGAAACTCGAGCTGATTATTCAACATCTATTGACTTTTATATTAAGGCATTGCCATATTTAAAAACTGATTGTGGTTTATACTCAAGAACATTAGATAATATTAGCTATAGCTTATGTATTCAAGAAAAACATGAAGAAGCTCTTCCCTATTTATATCAAGCTTTTTCCATTTCTGAATCTTGTAACGATTTAGCACAAAAAGTCAATATTTATAATTCATTAGCAGCTTTTTATACTTCTCAAAACATCAATAAAGATTCTGTCCCTATATACTTAGATAAAGCTCTTGCTCTTGCTCAAGAGGTTGGTTACCTTGAGGGTGTTTCTATTTCAAATTCAAATTATGCGGACTACTATCTTGCCAATCAGAATTATAGGCAAGCTTTAACCTATTGTCAATACGGCTTAGCTGAAGCCATTGAGATAAAAGATATCGAATCAAAGGGAATTAGTTTATTACAGCTTGGCCTTATTCATTTTAAACTAGAACACTTTGATGAGGCGATTCGTTATTATGAAGATGCAATCCTTACCTTTAGTCAAATTAATGCTACAGAATATGAATCTGATGTATTCTTTAACCTCTCTGAGTCCTATAAGCAGATTGGAAATTATGAACAAGCATATACTTATTATAAAGCATATCAAACTTTAAATGATAGTATTAAAAGTTCCGAAAAAGTTAAAGAATTTAACGATATTCTTGTAAAATATGAAACCAACAAAGTCAAAGCTGAAAAAGAACTTGTTGTAAAAGAGAATATTATTCAACAACAAACAATTCAACAGAATAAAACTCAACTATTGACTTTGGTTATTATTTTCACCTTAGTTATAATCGTAATTACAATTGTAGGAGTTTATTTTAATTCCAGAAAGAAAGCAAAATTAATTGAACTGGAATTAGCCGAAACACAACATCGCTTATCAATGGAAAAGGAACTGAGAAAATCAGAAATAAAGTCCATTCGTGCTCAAATGAATCCTCATTTTATTTTTAACGCCATAAACTCCATTCAAGCATTGGTACTTGAAAAGAATAAAGATGAGGCTTATCAATATCTTAATTTCTTTTCAAATTTAATTCGAAATACTTTAAACTTTTCAGAACAAGAATTTATTCCTATTGAAACTGAAGTTGAGTTTATATCAACCTATTTAGCTTTAGAAAAATTAAGATTTAATTCGGATTTTTCATATAAAATTCAACATACAACAATACCTCAAGAAACTTTAATCCCTTCGATTATTATTCAACCATTTATTGAAAATGCTATTAAACATGGTCTATTTCATAAACAAGGTAATAAAGAGGTTACAATTGAATTTAAACTTATAGACAACATGCATATGATTTGTGAAATTGTAGATAATGGCATTGGAAGAAATGCAGCCGAAGTGATACAAAAAAAGATGAATGACAAACATATCTCTTTTGCCACTGAAGCTATAGAACGAAGAATTACAATATTAAAGTCTTTTTATGGAGCTAAGGTTGATTATAAAACAATAGACTTATTTGCTGAAGATGGAAAGACTTCGGCAGGTACAAAAGTAACCATTACATTACCTATTAAACTCGTAAAATAATGTCGCATATAAGTTGTATTATTATTGATGATGAAGTTTCGGCTAGAAATAACCTAACACATTTAATCAACCACTATTTTCCTGAGTTAATTGTTGAAGCAAAAGCTTCAACATTAATAGAAGGTGTTGAAAAAATTAAACAACTTCAACCTGAAATTGTCTTCTTGGATGTTGAAATGCCTCTATATTCTGGCTATGAAATTATTGACTTTTTTGACAAAATTAACTTTCAAATCATTTTTGTAACGGCTTATGATAAATATGCTATAAATGCTTTTGAAGTAAATGCCATTGACTATGTCTTAAAGCCTATCCATCCTAATAAATTGGTTGATGCTGTAAATAAGGCCAAGCTAAAATTACATAATCAACAATTGTTATGTAACTATGAAAAAATCATACAAGAGTTTAAAACTGGTATTCCCAAAACAATTCTGATAACTGACAATAGCTATAAACAGAATATTATTATTGATAACATTATTGCAATTGAAGCTCAGCGCTCCTATGCCAATCTTCACCTTAAAGACAGTAGAAAAATCTTAGCTTCCAAAAACATTGGGTATTTTGAGGAGGAACTAAGGACTGAAAAACTGTTTTTTAGATCTCATAAATCTTGGTTAATTAATATTAACCATGTTATCAATTATTCCAAGACTAAACTTATTGTTAATCTAAATGGAGGGATTTCTGCTAAGTTATCGCGCTATAAAACCACACTTATTGACGAGAGTCTAAAACTAACTTAATCTACAATAAACATACATAAAACGATATTTTAACCTTAAAAATGCTATTCGTTACTTTTTTTATGCTGTTGGTTAATTAAACTTTATTCTGAATATTTTCTAGTACTATATTCAGCCTAAAATTAATCATAAAACAAAATTAAATGGCAAAAATTAGTGACATTAAGATTGACGCTGAAGTCGTAACGAGAATTCTTTATTTTTTGAATAAAGTAACTACACCAGAAGAACTTGCAGCTGACTTTCCGAACCATCCTAATGAGATAGGAATCACGGTAGCAAAAAGAATTTTATCAAGAAGAAAAGAGCTTGGAAAATATAGCAAGCTTCAGGAACTTGATGGTATAAGAGGATTAGGAGTTGATAAATTCAATGATCTTGTTCAAGCTTTTACTTCGGAAGAATACAATAGTTATTCGGAAATCAATACAGTAGAACCCCTTTTCAGATTTACTTCACTGAGGTATCATGAATTACCTCAACAAGTAGCAACAAGAAAACAACTGGAAAAGAATAGCGACAAAACTTCAACTCATCATAATCTACCAGAGCTATCCGTTCAAGAAAGCAAACAGTTAAAAACTGTTCATTCAACCATTTTAGCGAAGCATAAAATATCGTTTTTAAAAGCATTAGAAGAACAGTTAGATAATGAATCAAAAGCATATTTCAAAAAACGTGAAGCTACATTTTCTGCACATCAAGAAGAATATATAGCAGAAGTTAAAGCATCTTTAAAGCAGTTAGATGCAACACAAAAAAAGCACTTAAGAATAGAACAGCAATTGGATGATAAAACAACATTAGATCAAACCATATTACAACAAGCTGAAGCTGCAGAAGGATTATATCCAGCTTTTAAATTTGAATACCCTCAATTTACAACTACAGAATACCTAGAAAAGGTATTAGCTCAAGAAAGTTATAGTTTTCTAGACAACCACAACTTAATTGACAAAGATTTAGTTGAAATTAAAAAAGTATTGACCCAATTAATCAAAGATGAGCAATTAACAGTTTCAAATGAACGTTTAAATTGGAAACGCAATGCGGCAATAAAAGGTCATCCTATCACAATAAAATACAACTATAATAAAGCTTATGCTTTATCGATAGAAGCGCAAACAAAGACTGCTTTTTTAAGTATTGTACTAGCAGATAAAAATATCAGTGCCATCAAAACGCAATTAGATATTAACGGCAAAACGCTTCTATTTGATCAATCTGAATTAATCTACGCTAATGAAGATTTGTTTACGTTTAAAATTGTTTTAGGAGATTTACCAAAACTATCATCTTACCAACAGTTTTCAATCAAGGCTACATTAGAGTTTGAAAAGAAAAACACCATTGAAATTGACGAGTTCTTATCGATTAAAACTCCAATTTCAATCAACAGATACCAACAAGCATCAGAAGAGTTACGTTCAATGAAAACCCAAGGTTCTGGTGATAATCACAGTGGATTGATTCGATTAGGTTGGGCAGATTTGATGCGTGTAGAACAAAAATTATGCTGTTATATCCCTGGAGCTATTGCGCATATTGAAAACATTATGTCGCGAGAGTATAAAGAAAAAAGCACTGAATACTTAGAACGTAGTGAAAATACAATTGTAGTTGAGAATGAAACAGAAACAGTTGAGAAAAATGACACTACTTCTGTAGAAAAACATGATTGGAACAAAGAAGTAAAGCAAACTATCCAAAAGGATTTTAAATTCAACTTGGGAACTAATATAACATACGATACAGGGGTTTGGTATGTAGGCTTAAATGCGGGAATGAGTTTTGCCAATTATCGTAATCAGTCTAACAGCAATTCTCAAAATTTCTCAAAGTCGATTACTGAGACAGCTTCTGAATCAATTAGAACTAGAAGTCTAGAAAAGAAAACAAGTACCTTAATCAAGGAGTTTAAAGAGCAAAACAAGCACGGTTTTGACAATCGAGAAGGTGAAAAGCATGTCTCTGGAGTCTATCGATGGTTAGATAAGACTTACAAAAATCAAATCGTTAACTATGGTAAAGGGATGGTTTATGAATTTATGATTCCAAAACCTGCAGAACTATACCTTAAAACTTTGAATCCAGATGAAGAACCTGATAATGTATTGGTAAAACCTGAAGCTCCAAAAATTAAATCATGGCAAGAAATCACTAGAGACAACTATACTCAATACATTAATCAATATGGGGTAACAGATTTTCAAGCTCCTCTTGATGAAGAGAAATTTGATAAGTTTGAAGTAGGAAGATTAGATCATACCTATATCTTCCCAGCAACAATTAAAGTAGAACAAACCTTAAAATTTACTTTCCGATCTGATATTGGACCATTTTACTTTCTAGAAGAAGTTATTGGAACTTCAGACTATAGTATCAAAGGACATAACCCAATTCCTGTTGATCCGAATGGAATCTTTCAAGTACACCTTAAAAACTCTAGCAGCCAAGTAAAAATTGCAGAACGAGGGTTATGGTGGTTAATGGCTAATCATCCAGTCTCTGGAAATATTCAAAAATCAAACCTTAACTTTGAAAATGAAGTAGATGTTCATGTTTTTGGAAACAGAGTATCAGTTGTTGATCATGTTAAACTTAACTTTAGATTTAGATTAAAAGCCTCTGTATTTCAACAGTGGCAACAAGACACTTACAACAGCATCATTGATGCATATAATGAACGTTTAAAAGAATACAACGAAGCATTAGCCGCGCAAAATGATGATAGTCTCTTAAATAATGATACACAAGATCAAGATAATTACAAAAACCCTGGATTCTACAGTAATATTATTGATACTGAATTGAGACGTTTATCTATTGAGCTATTGTTACAAAATGTAAACATAGATCGTTGCAAACATTTTTATACGATGAATCAATGCAATGATTCTGAGACTTGCGAAGAGATACCAATGCTAAGTAGTTTGGGAGAACTTGATACAAGAGCTTCGTTGGTTAAGTTTTTAGAACAATGCTTTTTATGGCCTGTTTTATCATACAATCTCTATCCTTATTACTGGGCTGGGCAATGTGATTGGGCAGATATGTTACACAATGAAGACACACCAGATAATAACTTCCAACAATTCTTAAAATCTGGAATGGCCAGAGTAATTGTTCCTGTTAGAGAAGGCTTTGAAAAAGCTGTTGCTTATTTTTTATGTACTGGTCAACCTTGGTTTGGAGAACAAGATCCACAAATTGATGACCCTATGTATGTTTCAATTGTTGAAGAGCTAAAACAACCGCTTGGGAAAAAAGTTGGAGAACCTTGGGAAACTACTGTTCCTTCTACGTTAACACTCTTACAAGGAGAATCAGTTTACCTAAAAGGTGAAGGTCTTCCATGTTGTGATGATAACAAAGGGACAACTGGAATCATTGGTACCGATTACAAACTGGAAGGAAAAACTGAAGAAAGTACAAAAGAATAATAAGGTTAAAATTATGAAGAAATCTATTTTTGATTTTGAAGATGAGTTTAATCTTAGTAG
>JAUHZI010000134.1 GCA_030426105.1 Bacteroidia bacterium
CAAATCGATTCATGCGTGTAACAGCACGACTAATGACGAAATCGAAATTTCCTTTAACCTTTTCAGCCCTTTGATGAAGTCCCTCTACATTAGTTAGTCCTAAAGCTTTAGCGACTTCGTTTACGACTTTTATTTTTTTTCCAATAGAGTCAACAAGTAAAAAGTCTGTTTCAGGGAATAAAATAGCTAGCGGAATCCCTGGGAATCCTCCTCCAGTACCAACATCCAGTATTTTGGTGTTGGGCTTAAATTCAATAATTTTAGCTATAGCTAGAGAATGTAAAACGTGTCTTTCATAAAAATTATCAACATCCTTTCTACTGATTACATTGATTTGTGCATTCCAATGTGTGTATAAATCTTCTAATTGAGATAGCTGTTTTATTTGGTTAGAGGTAAGATTTGGAAAATGTTGTAATATTTGTTCCACGATATAAGCGTTAAAGTTAAATTCGATCTTTTGTGTCTTTAAGAATGTTAAATAGGAAGTCTCTAGCTCTAAAAAGTTGTGCTTTTACTGTGCCAAGTGGTAGGTCCAGTTCTGTAGCTATTTCATCATAACTCATTTCTTTGAAATAACGAAGTTCGATAAGAGTTTGGTATCTAGGTTTTAAGCGACCAACAACAGAGCGCATTAATTGGATTTTTTGTTCTCTAATAGCTTCCTCTTCAGGATTTCTATTTTCGCTTTTTAGTTCAATCATAAAAGCGTCACCATCCTCGTTCTCAAGTCTATTGTCTATAGATAATACATTCTTTTTCTTCTTTCTTAAGAAATCAATACAATTATTTGTAGCGATTTTAAAAAGCCAAGTACTAAAGGCATAATTAGGAGTATATTGGTGCAGCCTATTAAATGCCTTTCCAAAAGCTTCAATAGTTAAATCTTCAGCATCATCTCTATTATTGACCATTTTTAAAAGCATGAAAAAGATGGAGTCTCTGTATCGATCCATCAAACCAGTAAATGCTTTTTGATCTTTTTTATTGACGGCTTTAAGGACTAACTCATAGTCGATTTTAGCTTTGTCAGAAAGGTGGTCTAATGATGTGTTTTGCTTTTCCATCGTTTATGAGTTGTTATAAGTGTTTGCTTTTAGAAATCAGTGAAGGTGTCAAAAATAAAAAGATTAACTCCAAAAAAGGTGCCATGAAAATTAAATTTTTACTACCCATAATTTTAAAAGGTCGACTAAAGGTAAGCATTTGAATTAGCATTTTAAAGCTGACTACAGCTAAAATATAAAGAGGGAAAAAGTTTAGTAAAGCTAAAACCCCCGCAGAAATATAAAATATTCCTGTAGAAATCGGGAATAAGGCCAGTAAAAATAATTGATAGCGTTGATACCTGTTTCCTGTTGTGAAATGTCTAGACTTTTGCTCTTTCCAAGCTTGGTAAGAATCTTTTGGAGTGGATAGCGTAATTGCTTCTTCATGAAAGATAACACTAGTGTTTTTTCGATTAGAAGCCTCATTAACAAACAAGTCGTCATCTCCTGAAGGTATGTGATAGTGACTTTTAAATCCTCTTACTGAATCGTATAGCTCTTTAGTGTAGCCTAGATTTCTTCCAACCCCCATATATGGGATTTTAGCCTTCGCATATGCTAAATATTGAATGGCTATTATTATGGCATCATATCTAATGAGTTTGTTTAAAAAGCCTTTTCGATATTGATAGGGGCCAGCTCCTAAAACAAGCATTTTGTTGTTCGAAAAGCCTTGTGCCATTGATTGAATCCAGTTTTTTGAAGTAGGAATACAGTCTGCGTCTGTAAATAATAGTCTATCATGTTGTGCAGCTTTTATTCCTAGGGTTAATGCCATCTTTTTTGCATAACCGTCTTTGCCAACATCTGGAATATCAACGATCCTAAGGTGCTCATATTGTTGTTCAAATGCAAGCAATACATCCAAGCTTTCGTCCCATGAACGGTCATTTACAACTATAACTTCAAAGTTTGGATAATTTTGATTGAGAATTAAGGGAAGGTTGTTAACCAGATTCTGCTCTTCATTTCTAGCAGCTACAACAACAGAAATTGGAGGGGTGATATTAGGTTCGTTACCCTTTTTTGAAGAGAAACTCAGTCGTATAAAAAAAATCAGGTAATAAAACAACTGGATAATAAAAGTTGCTCCTAATAATGTAATAAAAGTATACTCTGATATGCTTAAGTTGATGTTCAATGTTAAAATAAGTTTATTCTGAAGAAACAAAAGTACTGTTCTTAAAGATATTATATATTTGCAGTTTGGAACTTTATCCACAACTTTATGAACTTTAGAATAGAAGCGAAAGACGAAAAGACGAAAGCAAGAGCTGGAGTGGTAACCACAGACCACGGAGAGATAGAAACACCAATATTTATGCCTGTAGGTACTGCTGGCACTGTAAAAAGTGTACATCAGAGAGAATTGGAAGAAGATATTAAAGCTCAAATAATATTAGGAAATACTTATCATTTGTTTTTACGTCCTGGGTTGGATATCATTGAAAAAGCTGGAGGTTTACATAAATTCAATAATTGGAATAAACCAATTTTAACAGATTCTGGAGGGTATCAGGTATATTCATTATCTAATACTAGAAAGATAAAAGAAGAAGGAGTAACCTTTAAATCTCATATAAACGGAGCGAGGCATTTTTTTAGTCCAGAAATAGCAGTGGATATTCAGCGAACAATAGGAGCGGATATTATTATGGCTTTTGATGAGTGTACTCCATATCCTTGTGATTATTCCTATGCTAAACGTTCAATGGAGATGACGCATCGTTGGTTAAAACGCTGTACAGATCATTTCGATGCAGGGGAAGGAAAATATGGTTATTCACAAACCTTTTTTCCAATTGTTCAAGGAAGTACATACAAGGATTTAAGGAAGCAATCTGCAGAGACTATCGCTTCTTTCGAAAGAGAAGGAAATGCTATAGGAGGGCTTTCGGTTGGTGAACCAGCTGAAGAAATGTATGAGATGACAGAATTAGTGTGTGATATTTTACCAAAAGATAAGCCTCGTTATTTAATGGGGGTTGGAACACCAGATAATATATTAGAAGGAATAGCGTTAGGTGTTGATATGTTTGACTGTGTTATGCCGACGAGAAATGCACGACATGGGACAATTTTTACAAGAGAAGGAATCATGAATCTAAAAAATGCAAAATGGAAAGATGATTTTTCTCCTTTAGATGAAAATGGAACTTCTTATGTGGATAGTTTCTATTCAAAAGCCTATGTTAGACACTTGTTTGCTGCAAAAGAGTCTTTGGGAATGCAAATAGCAAGTGTTCATAATTTAGCATTTTATCTTTGGTTAGTGGGGGAAGCAAGAGAACAGATAAAAGCTGGAACTTTTGGAGATTGGAAGAATAAAATGGTGCCGAAATTAAAAACAAGACTATAGAATAAGGAGCTTGAAAAAACTAGACTTATATATCATTAGAAAGTTTTTAGGAACTTACATTTTTATGATTTTAGCTGTAATGAGTATAGCTATTGTGATAGATATAAGTGAGAAACTAAGAGATTTTACAGATGAAAACAATAATATAACTTTTAGTGATATAGCTTTTGGATATTATCCATACTTTTTTTTGCATTATGTTAATTTGTTTAGTTCGTTGATTATTTTTTTGTCAGTTCTTTTCTTTACAAGTTTTATGGCTCAAAGGAGTGAGGTGATCGCAATCTTAAGTAATGGAGTTAGTTTTGCACGATTTACTCGGCCTTATATGATGGTTTCGACATTGCTGCTAGGAATCGCTTTATTGATGAACCATTTGGTTGTTCCACATTCTAATAAAAAACGTTTAGATTTTGAAAGTAAGTACATTACAGTTCTTGAAGGAAATTTTAAAAAGGTAACAGTTGTTATAGATTCAAATACAATAGTTAGGTTTAATCATATTAATGCTAAACATAATAGAGTCGATCGTCTATGGGTTGAAACATGGGAAACTAATAGACGTGGAGTTTATGAGTTAAAATCAGATATGCAAATAAACTCAGCTGTTGGAGATAGTATTCGGCATGACTGGGAGTTGAACAATGTCTTTATTAGAGATATAAAAGAAGAAGGGGGAGAAGAGATTGTACGTTATGATAAGTTAGATACATTGTTAAATTTCAATACAAAAGATTTAGCACAGCGTAGTAATATTATGGAAGCGATGAATACAGGTGAATTGATTAAGTTTAGAGATAGAGAAAGAGAGAAAGGTTCAACCTTGCTAACAAATATCGAAATAGTATTGTATGAGAGAACAGCTTATCCATTTGCTACTTATATTTTAACATTAATAGGGGTAGCTGTTTCTTCTCGGAAATCAAGAGAAGGGGTAGGGAAGAACTTAATCGTTGGTTTAATAGCTAGTGTAACCTATATCTTTTTCATGAAAATGACTACTGTAGCTTCTACTAATGTGGGGTTGGCTCCTTGGATTGCTGTATGGGTGCCTAATATTATCTTTGCATTTGTGGCTATGTATCTTTTTATGAAGAGGATAAAAGAATAACTTATTGTTGGGCAATGTGCTCTTTGATTTCACTCCAGGCTTTAGGGTCAAACCACTTTGTTGTTTTGTCTTTTTTAAACCAAGTAAGCTGGCGTTTAGCAAAGTTTCGTGTGTTTTTCTTTAGTAATTCAGTAGCCTCTTCAAGTGAAATTTCTTGGTTAAAGTATTTAAAGTATTCTTTATAACCAACCGTATTCAAAGCGTTAAGGTGTTGGAATGGTATGAGTGTTGTCACTTCATCTAATAAACCATCTTTGAGCATAAGGTCAACTCGCTGATTTATTCTGTCGTATACAATGCTTCTGTCAGTATCAAGTCCGATTTTAATGATGTCAAAATCTCTGACTTTTGGGGTCCCTTTTCGATAGAAAGAATAGGGGGTTCCAGTGTGTCTGTATACTTCAAGTGCTCTGATGATTCTTTGAGGGTTTTTTTTGTTAATGGTTTCCCAAATTTTAGGGTCTGCTTCTTTGAGTTCTTCTTGCAATGGAGCTAAACCGTTTTGTAGAAGCTCTTCATTAAGTTGGTGTCTAATAGTTTCATTTGAAGGTATTTCATCTATACCATAGCATACTGCATCGACATATAAACCAGATCCTCCTACCATTATCGCAGTATCATTTTTTTTGTATAATTCCCCTAACTTTTGGATTACTTCTTTTTCAAATTGTCCTGCAGTGTACTTTTCGGTAATTGATAAAAAATCAACAAAATGATGAGGGGCTGCAGCTAATTCTTCTTTGGTTGGTTTCGCAGTCCCAATTGCCATTTCTTTAAAGAATTGTCGACTGTCAGCAGAAATTATTTCACAAGAAAAATGGTTTGCCAACTCTATAGATAGTGAAGTTTTTCCTATTGCAGTAGGTCCAACAATTACGATTAATTTTTTTGTCTTTTTCTCCATGTTTAATTGTCAGCAAATGTACTTTAATTCGTCTAGTATAACAATGAAGTGAAGTAGATTTTGAAAGAAGGAAATTAATTGTTAGAATAAAGGACTATAAAATACTTTTATATTTTTGTCAATATGGAGGAACACAAGCAACTAATAGTATTTGTAAAAAATAAAGAGCTAGGAAAGGTAAAAACTAGATTAGCTAAAACAATTGGGAACGAAAAAGCCTTGTTTATATACAAAGCTCTTTTGCAGTATACATGTTTTGTTACTGGGAAAGTACAGGCAATACGTAAAGTTTATTACAATAACTATATTGATTCCAGGGATGAGTTTGAAGGTGATTTATATGAAAAACATTTACAGTCTGAAGGAGATTTAGGTGATAAAATGTATAGTGCCTTCAAAGATTCATTTGGTGAATTTGCTAATAAAGTAGTATTGATTGGAAGTGATTGCTATGAAATTACAGAAGGTATAATAGAAGAGGCCTTTGAAGCTTTAGATAAAAGCGATTTTGTGTTGGGACCAGCTAATGATGGAGGTTACTATCTAATTGGTATGAAAAGTTTAGAGAAATCAATGTTTGAAAATATTGCTTGGAGTACAGAAAATGTACTCTTAGATACATTAATTCAAATTAAAGCGGTGAAAAAACGATATTTTTTGCTTCCTACACTAACAGATGTTGACGAAGAAAAGGACTTAGGTGCATTGAAAAACTTTATTTAAACAATGCGAACGCCTATCATACAAACGTCATCTGTTTGTTCTGTAGTTCCTTTCCATTTTTGGAATGTTTCGTTAACGGTAGCCTTTTGGACTTTTACATCTTGCTGGCTAATGTTAATTAACATGTCTCGAATAGGTTGATAGTAGAACTTCTTATTTCTCTTCCCTCCCTTTTGATCAGGATATCCATCTGTATGCATATATAACATATCTCCAGGTTTAGCTTGGAAACTATGCATTTTAAGATTGATCTGGTCTTTAAAGCCAATGGTTTCTTTAGAACCTTTAAACTCAGTGAGAGATCTACCACGGATTAGATAAACGCTAGTATGTGTACCAGTAAATAAAATTTCGTAAGTTTTCGTGTCAAGACATATTAAACCAAGGTCCATACTATCCATTACTTTAGCTTTTATAGAACCTCCTAGTCTGATTTTAATCCTGATATGAAGTTCTTGTAGTATTTCTACAGGGGTATTAAAGTTGTCTTGTAGAATTTCGTTGAGAAGGTTGTTTCCAATAATCGTCATAAAAGCTCCTGGAACTCCATGTCCAGTACAATCTACAACAGCTAAATATTTTTTGTTGTTTTTTTCGTAAAACCAATAAAAATCTCCACTTACAATATCTTTGGGGTTTAGTAGAGCAAAATAATCTTGCCAAACAGCACTCAAAGTCGTGTCAGATGGTAAGACAGCCTGCTGAATTCTTTTGGCATAGTTAAAACTATCAGTTATTTGATTGTTTTTAGCTTCAAGTAGTGTTTTTTGTTGAGAAAGTTTAACTTCAGATTTTTTTACTGTACTTACATTGGTGTCAATAAATACAATTTTGTTGACTTCTCCTCTTTGGTCTAGTATTGGAGTCAAGGTTGTTTGAACCCATAATGTTGAACCACTTTTTTTGAAATGTTTACTGGTGTAAAAAGATGACCTTTTAGTGGTGATACATTCATTAATTGTGGTCTGAAGCCCTTGGAAATTACTGGTCTCAACAATGTTGGTACCTATGCGATTATCAACGTCTTTTTGTGAAAGTTCATACATTTCCAAAATCCCCTCATTCATCCATTCGATTATACCTTGATTGTTGGTGATGATAACTGCACTGTCGATTTCTTTAGCGACAATTGAGAGTTTTTCTAATTCTTCATTCTGAGACTTTAATAGTTTATTCTTTTTTCTGTTCTTCAGAAATGAAAAGATTACAAACCAAGTAAAAATAGTTCCTAAACCAAAAATAACCATCATAATTAATTTTTGATTCTTTTGGCTTTCGATTTCCAATTGGTTTTTTTCTAGTTCAGCTCTTTTTAAAATAAGCTCTTTACCTTTCTTTTCTGAGTTGTACTTACGTTCTATTGCAAGAAGCTTGTCCTCTCTGTTTTCAGAACGAAGACTGTCTTTGTATTGCATTGCAGTTTTGTAATTATCATAAGCAGACTTGTATAGCCCTTTTTCTTTGAAAATATCAGATCTTAAAAGATAATAGTTAGCAATAGCAGATTTAGATTTTAATATTTTAGCATGATGAAAAGCTGAATCAGCAAGCGCTTCAGCGATTTCATATTTATCGTATTTTAATGCATGATTTGCTTTGGCGTTAAAGTAAGAAATGTCTAGGTTAGAGGCATTTAATAATTTTCTAGAGGCATTCATTTTATCAAACCAAACCAAAGAAGAGTCATAACTTTGATAAATTTTTTCATAACAATTCGCTAACCCAGATACTGTATAGAAGTATTCACTTCCCATAATGTTGTTCTCTTCAGCAATCTTTAGTGACTGAAGGTAAGATTCAACTGCATCTAAACAGTTGTTTCGACTAGCTTTGAAAGTTGCTAGAGCTGTTGAAGTATTAATCTGAGAGGCAAGGTCATTGGTTTTTAAAGAAAGTTCATGTGCCTCTTTAGCATATTCTTCAGCACGTTCTAATTCACCACTATCTTGCATTAGGGCAGCAAGGTTAGTTAAAATCTGTACATGAAATTGAGTGTCATTAGTTTTTTCAATAGTTTCAAGAGCTTTTATGGTGTGCTCTGTAGCTAGCCCTAGGTCCCCTTGTATACTTGCAATTGCTCCAAGGTTCATGTGTCCCTTTGCAATACCTTTTTTATGCCCAATAGATTGACTTAAGGTAATGCTTTGTTCAAGGAAAAAAATAGTAGAATCAGGAAAAGTATTAAAGTATTGAGAGGCTATTTTGCTCAATGCATCAACTTTTGATGTGTCTGGTTGATCCGAACGAACAACATTCCAAAGACTATCTAAGTCTAAATCGTATATTTGCGCAGTTGATTGATTGGAAAAAAGAAGTCCAACTAAAATAAATAGAGAAAATAAATTAAACTTTATCAAGCTCATGAGTTTCAACATAAAAATGTCCTACATTATACTCAAACTGATAAAAGTAATAAAGAAGAACTGATAATACAATCAAAACGTTTAAATATCGTTTATATTTTATGAAAATTTACCTATATGTATTAATAATGTTTTGCTCTACGGTTGTTTTTACCCAAGAAGAACAGTTGTATTTCATTGAAGATATTAAGGTAGAGGGGAATGTTGTGACTTCAGAAGATGCAGTTATTACGTTAAGTGGGCTTAAAATAGGAACATATATTCAAATTCCAAGTCCAAAAATTCAATACGCAATTCAGACTTTATGGAAGGAAGGAGTTTTTGATGCAATAACTGTGTCAAAAGAGGTAAAAGAAGGGAAGGTTACATTGGTAATACAGTTAATTGAATATCAGTTGTTAGGGGAACTCTCATTTAATGGGGTAAACGATAGTGAAAAGAAGAAGCTAAAGAAACATAAACGTATTCGCGAGCTAAAACGATATAGCCCCAATGCTATGATGGTAGTAGATAATGTGTTACGGGAAATCTTACAAAATAAAGGAT
>JAUHZI010000135.1 GCA_030426105.1 Bacteroidia bacterium
GAACGGCTCCCTGGACCTCCAGGTAAAAGGGAAATGTTGAGAGCGACTAAACCTCATAAAACGGAAAAAATCTAACGAATATTGTGTCTGAAATTAATAGTTGTATTTAAGGATTTTATAGACAATAAAAGGTTTGCCTTCAATGTTATAAGGACAAAACAATAAATATAAAATCATGAAAAAAAGCATCTTAATTTTATTAGTCTTATCAATTAATGTGGCACTTACAGCAGTAGCTCAAGGAGTCTATTTGGAAAACATTGTAGGGGCCAGCTTACACCTCAAAAATAAATCAAAACAATCGGATTTTTCTGTAGGTACACAACCAATACATTCATATGGAATAAAGTTGGGATACCAAAAAGAACGAATAGCATTTAAAGTAGGAGTTTTGTCCGATAAAAGTATTCATAAATATCAATCAGGCTGGATAGCTCCATCTGGAAAAGAGCTTAATCCAGGGTGGGAAACTGGGAAGAATATTGCTAATTATATTACATCAGTTTTATCGATTGGGTATGGAATAGTTGATAAAAATAAATTTAATTTAACTCCTTTTTTTAATGTTGTCTATTCAACATTAGTCTCTAGCTCTGAAGAGTTAACTTCTTTTGCTCCAATAGGATATAAGCCGAGTTATAAGTCAGACTTTATTACTGTATCTTGTCAAGTAGATGTTAACTATGATTTATCAACAAATACAAGGCTGTTTTTAGCGCCTAATTATAGATCTATATTACCTAAAAGTGGTAATGAAAAGAAAGTAGGACCATCTGGTGGTTATCTTGGAGCCCAAATAGGTTTAAAATTGAAAGTTTAAACCTTGAGTTTGAAATAAACGACTAATAAAACTCCTCCTAATCCAATTAGAAGCCAAGCGATTAACCATAGAAGACTATTCTTTTCGTCAGAAAAGGGTAGTTTTTTTTGTTGCTCCTTATAGTTTGTAGTAGGGCTAATTACTTGAATCTTATCAAAGTTATAGGTCAAAACGAGTGTGTCAAGAGTAGTATTAATTATTGTATCGATTTTAAATTGTTGTTGATAATAGCCAAAGCCTTGATTACTCAAAATAGTAATAGGTAGGGGAATGTCTTTATAATAAATCCCTTCAAATGGTAAAGCGAGTGGATAATTATTATTGATGTTTACAACGCCATTTTTTCCTTCAATCTTTAAATAAAAAGTTCCTGAATTAGATAAAGTTCTAGTGATTTCATCCCGAGCAATAGCAGGTCTTTTTTGTGCAAAAGAACGAAAATGATCCACTTTTTTCAACCATTTATTCATAGGAATAGGTACATTCCTAAAGTGCTTTGGAAGTTCTGATTTAGAACGGGGAAGTTCATTTTTATAGAACGCCTCAAAATGATCAACTGCTGCAATGATTGTATCTGTGTGTAAAGCTGTGTTCATAATATGGGCGTATTGGTTAATAAAATCAGCTTTGAAATCAGGATGCTCCATTAACTTTCTAAAGTAAACAGTGCTCCATGTATTATTGTACCAATTCGTTTGTTTTGGACTTAAGCATTTTGCTAAATAATCCTTATTAACACTTCCAAAACTTAAATCAGTGTCATATAAAATCATTCTAAATTTATTGTCCAAGTTAGTAGCATTCCAATAGCGGATATTACCTCTAGAATCTACATTGTTGATAAAAATTTGAAAAGCACGGT
The DNA here is from genome assembly GCA_030426105.1 of Bacteroidia bacterium. Classification (GTDB taxonomy): domain Bacteria; phylum Bacteroidota; class Bacteroidia; order Flavobacteriales_D; family Parvicellaceae; genus S010-51. Next base: position 1,683 of record JAUHZI010000135.1, read on the forward strand.
AGTTAATATAATTTCTAATATCAAAGTATGTCTGTGCCTTTTCATAAGCCAAACTGTCCATGGTGTCCAATTTAAAAAACCAGTCGTACATTTCTTTATAGCGTTTACGGCTACCATGTTGGGTAACCCAACGTCCCATAATAATGTTACTACTATCAATAGCTGCTCCACGGTTGTAATATAGGTAGTGTTTGTTTACTTTTTCTCTTAAATTGTATACGCCCCAATAAACACCATTAATATACATTCTAATAGGTTGATAAGCCATGTAATCTAAACCTAAGTTACGTGCCAAATAAGCATTTAAAACATCTTTAAAACGAGTACCGTTATAATCATTTCCTGAAGTTCGAATGACCAATTGTTTGAAAGCTTTTATAGAAGGTTTTTGTTTAAAAAAAGGATAGTAAAACCGATTAGTTCCATATTGTTTTCTAGCAACAATCTTAAGCGATTTATCAGGTTGTCTTCTGGTTGATTCACCAAATATACGGAGCCCACAAGGTTGATTGATTACTTCAGTTTGTGAAGAGTCAATGTAAACCAGTTGAATTTCTTTTTCCCATTTTTTTTGAAAATTACAATTTTCCCAATGGCCTGTACTATCACTAAAATAAGCGTTGCTTCCTCGTGTATAAATACCTTTGCGACTATCCCATAAATCTTCTTCTGGAATTGTAATAGAAATGATAGGGAGCTGAGATATTGTATCAAATATATAGGCACGAGCAATTAGGGTATCTCCATCATTAAACCGTGCTTTAATTAATAAGGCCGTATTCTTTTGAATAGTAATAGAGGAGTTAATCCTTTTTGATTTTCTTGATGGAATAGTACCATTAGTAGTATAATATAAACCTGTGTAGTTCCCTTTTATCGTTAGTTCGAAAGGGTGTTTACAAACTTGTGATTGATGCGAAATAGCAATGATGTTCTCTTGTGCAGAGAATGTATTAAAGAATAGGAGTAATATGTTGAAAAATATAAATCGCATTGATATGAAGCGAAAATACAGAATATTCTTTATTCTCATTTATTTCTTAATCTCGATTAATTCATCTAAAGTTAAATTCAACTAATTTTAGATAAAATTACTGACTTATGAACGATTCAAATATCAATAGCGTTACCCCATTAGGCTTTCCATGGGAAACACAAGATCCCTTTTTATTTTGTGCGCATCATAGAGATGAATATCCTCATGGTAATCAAAATTTAGGACCTAATGTTTCATTAGAAGGGCGAAATATAGGACAAGACTTTGTTGTTAAAGATGGTTGGAGAATGTACCACGGAAATGTTGTTCCTGGATTCCCTTATCATCCACATAGAGGTTTTGAAACTGTTACAATAGCAAAGGAGGGGATTGTAGACCATTCTGACTCTTTAGGGGCTTCTGGACGTTTTGGAGCTGGGGATGTACAATGGATGACTGCTGGTAAAGGTGTCCAGCATTCTGAAATGTTTCCACTTTTAAATAAAGATAAAGGTAATCCGTTAGAGATTTTTCAAGTATGGTTAAACCTACCCAAGAAGGATAAGTTTGTTGAACCTCATTTTAAAATGTTATGGAGAGAGGATATCCCTCAGGAGGTTTTAGAGGATAAAAATGGAATCAAAACTACAGTAGATATTATTGCAGGTAGCTTAGGTGCAGTCCAGGCTTTACAACCAACACCTAATTCTTGGGCAGCAGTAGCTGAGCATGAAGTATTAATTCTAACAATTAAAATTAAAGCTGGTGGTACATTTTATTTACCTAGTGCTAATCAAGATATTAATCGTAACCTGTATTTCTACCAAGGAGATTGGCTTGCTATAGATCAGGTGAATGTACCATCTTATCATGCAATAAATGTGAACTCACAAGCTGAATTAAAATTAAAAGCAGGTGAAGAGGATTGTTATATTCTGGTCTTACAAGGAAAACCTATTAATGAACCTGTTGTTCAATATGGACCATTTGTTATGAATACACAAGAAGAAATTAGAGAAGCTTACAGAGATTACCGTAAAACTCAGTTCGGAGGATGGCCGTGGCCTAAACATGAACAGGTTCATAGTGCAACCAATGGAAGGTTTGCTAAACATGCTGATGGTAGAGAAGAAGTAAAAGGATAAAAATCATCATTATTAAACTGACGGAATTAATTAGATTTTCGTCAGTTTAATATTAGCTACATGGTAAGTGTATAACCATTTGAAAGCAAAAATAACCCAATGACTGTAGATAGAGCATATTATCTTATTCAGCAACGACAATTTGAAAACTAAAAATAAACCTACATCATCGTAAAACTATAAATAATCATTTTTTATAGGGAATATTCTTAGTTTTAAATAGTTATCTGTAAATTTACGAAAACAGATAAATCGATGGGTATGAAGTTAGTTGCTGATAGTGGATCAACCAAAACAGATTGGAGAGTTATTTCAGAGGGAGAGGTTACTTCTGAATTTGAAACTGAAGGAATAAACCCATATTTTAAATCTAATGAAGACATCGTTAAGTTACTGAAGTATCAGGTTGTAACGCAGTTAGTTGATGAAAACGAAATCCTAGAGGTTTATTTTTATGGTGCAGGTTGTTCTTCTGAAGTCAAAAATAAGCAATTGGCTGAAAGTTTTAGAGAAGTATTTATTAATGCAAAGGTTTCGATTAAACATGATTTATTAGGGGCAGCTATAGCATCTTGTGGAAATGAAAAAGGAATAGTAGCTATTTTGGGAACAGGTAGCAACTCTTGTTTATTTGATGGGCAAAGGATAGCTAAAGAACAAAACTCTTTAGGATATATTTTGGGAGATGAAGGAGCTGGTTCTAATATAGGAAAAAGGCTGTTGATTGACTTCTTATATGGAAGAACCCCAGAGCATATTACAAAAAAAATGAATGAAGAGTTAGAGGTATCTAAGGAAACAATACTTGATAATGTGTATAAACAACCTTTACCAAATCGTTATTTAGCTAGTTTTGTAGAATGGATAAGTCAGTATATTCAAGAAGACGAATACTTGCAAAGAGTGGTTTTGAGGTCTTTCGATGAATTTTTTATAACCCACCTCATTCGATATGAAGATTATAAAAATATAGACCTAAACGTTGTAGGTTCTATAGGGTATCACTTTAAAGAATACCTCTATATTGTAGCTTTTAAACATGATATGAAGCTTGGAAAAGTAATAAAAAAACCAATAGACGGGTTAGTAGAATACCATGCCAAGGCATAAGGGAATTTTTAATCATTTAGTTTAATTTTTCAGTTTTATTTTTATCTTTAAGCAACTTCATAAATAATATCATTATGTCAATTGCTTTACCATTTAATTTCCATCAATGGATAGAAGATAATCAAGATAAGTTAAAACCACCAGTCGCCAATAAAAATATGTATCCGCTTTCTGAGGATTACATTGTAATGGTTGTAGGAGGTCCAAATGCAAGGAAAGATTACCATTTTAATGAAACAGAAGAACTATTCTATCAACTCAAAGGAGATATTTTAGTGAAAATTCAACAAGAAGGGAAAGCTGTTGAGGTACCTATTAAAGAAGGGGAAATGTTTCTATTACCTGCTAATATCCCACATTCACCAATCAGAAGCGAAGGGTCGGTAGGTTTAGTAATAGAAAGAGTTAGAAAAGGAAAAGGCTTCAAGGATGGTTTATTGTGGTTTTGTGACCATTGCAATAACAAGTTATTTGAAGAATATTTTGAATTGAAAGACATTGAAAAAGATTTTTTACCAGTTTTTAGAAAATTTTATGGATCAAAAGAATTGAGAACTTGTAATTCTTGTGGTGCAGAAATGGAGGTAGATGAAAGATTTGTGTGATTTTAAATGAAAAAAATCCTTGTTATAAGATTTTCTGCTATGGGGGATGTAGCTCTAACAGCCCCAGTTATCCATTCTGTTATGGATCAAAACCCTCAACTAGAAGTTACGTTTTTGTCTCGTGGTTTTTTTGAACCTTTATTTAATCAAAGCAAAAACTTTTCTTTTAGGTCAGCTGATTTGAAGGGTAGGCATAAAGGAGTAAAAGGCTTGCGCAAATTGTATAACGAATTAAAAGTAGAAAAATTTGATGCAGTTATTGATTTACATGATGTTCTACGTACTAAAATTCTAAGAACTTTTTTCCGTTTAGCTGGATTTCCTGTTTATGTAATTGATAAAGGAAGAAAAGAAAAACAGCAATTGATAGCAGGAAAAATTCCTTTTAAAGCATTAAAGCATACTCAGCAACGTTATCTTGATGTGTTAAGAGAAGCAGGCCTTTCTGCTGAATTAAAAAAAGATGCGTTTTTGAATATTGAAGTAAACTCAAAAATAGAGGTATTTAAAAATGGCTTGACTAGCCAACATCAAAAATTGATTGGAATAGCTCCCTTTGCAGCCCATGAAAGTAAAGAGTTGGGATTATCCAAAATCAGGACATTAATTCAACTCTTAACGAATGAGCAAGAGAATTCAGTCGTTTTATTTGGAGGAGGAGAAAAAGAACAGAAGTTGTTAGAAGAATTAGCAAATCAATATCCAAATTGTCAATCAGTTGTTGGCAAATTAAAATTTGCTGAAGAGTTAATGTTGATGAGTAAGTTAGATGTTATGGTAGCCATGGATAGTGGAAATATGCATTTAGCATCATTGGTTAATACCAAAGTAGTTTCTATTTGGGGAGCTACACATCCTTATTTAGGCTTTTCTCCCTATAACAATGAAGCGTATATGGTTCAAGTACCAAAAGAAGATTTACCATGTAGGCCATGTACAGTGTACGGAAAGCTAAAAACTGAAGCAGATCAACAATGTGCTCAAAAAGCTATGGAAGGAATTTCTATTGAAATGATTTTGAAGGCAATTGGACAATTGGAGTAGAGCGAATAAACAGAGAATTATGGACCTCAATACATAGACATTGTATATTACCTACATCGTTACCTTGTTAATTAGAAACAAATGATAAAAAAACAACTAATCATACCAACCAAGAGAGAAAGAGATATTTTAGCTGATATCAATTATGAAGAAAGTGAGGTAGAAAAACCATTAGTGATTTTTTGTCATGGCTATAAAGGGTATAAAGATTGGGGAGCTTGGAACTTAGTAGCAGAAAGGTTTGTGCAAGCTGGATTTGTTTTCCTAAAATTTAATTTTTCTCATAATGGAGGAACTCTAGAACAACCGATTGATTTTCCAGATTTACAAGCGTTTGGAGAAAACACCTATACCAAAGAAGTTGAAGATTTACATACCGTTATTAATTGGTCTCAAGCAAGTAATGGCTTACCAATTTTAAAGGGGTCGATAACTGTAATAGGGCACAGTAGAGGAGGGGGAATAGTTTCCATAGTGGCAAAAGAACATAAAGCTGTTAGTAAGCTAGTAACTTGGGCAGGTGTTTCAGATTATAAAAAAAGATTTCCCAAAAGAGAGAAGTTCGAAGAATGGAAAGCTCAAGGTGTATTTTACGTTAAAAATGGAAGAACAAAACAAGATATGCCTCATTTTTTCTCTTTTTATACAGATTTTGTTGAAAATGAGCAACGTTTAACGATAAAAGGTGCAATCAAGCAATTGAATAAGCCTCATTTAATTATTCATGGAGATCAAGACGAGGCCGTTTCAATTAAAGAAGCTGAAGCTATAAAGTTATGGAATCCCAAGGCTCAATTAAATATTCTTAAAGGGGGAAGTCATACTTTTGGGAGTAAACATCCTTGGGAAGAAACAACTTTACCTTTTCATTTAGAAACAATAGTCAATCAAACAATAGAATTTATTTAATTGTTGTATTTTTGCTCTTCTAAAAAATTAACAATGAGTATAACATTAAGTTCAGTTTATTTAGGTAATATAGATTACTATACTGCAATTAACCAAAATGCTGATATTATTATCGATATCAATGAGCATTTTCAAAAACAATCTTATCGAAATAGAAGTGTTATACATGGAGCTAATGGAGCTTTGAACCTAATTATTCCTTTAGCAAAGAGGGGAATTAGAACTAAGATGAAGGATGTTAAAATTGATAATTCTCAACGGTGGCAAAATTTACATTGGCGCTCAATCCAGTCAGCATATCGATCTTCTCCATATTTTGAGTATTATGAAGATGAAATTTTACCATTTTATGAAGAAAAATACGAGTCACTAATTGAATTCAATGCCGCAATTCAAAATAAAATCCTTGAGTTGTTAGGCATAGCTGTTCAAACGACAGAAACAACAAGTTATGAAAAAATAGATGGAGCAGACTATAGAGAATTGATACATCCTAAGAAAGAAGCAACATCAAACTTTGTAGAAGAAGAATACACACAAGTTTTTTCAGATAGAAATGGATTTATCCCTAATTTAAGTATTTTGGATTTATTATTTAATGAGGGGCCTAATGCGATTAACTTTTTAGGGTAATTAATGAAGCAAAGTTGGCCTTATTTAACCATTGTAATAGCACTTTTCTTAGGGATTAATGCTCCGACTTTGTTTTCTGAGGGAATGTTCATGGATGGACTTTTCTATTCAACAATTAGCCGTAACCTAGCATTTGGAGAGGGTACATTCTGGGATTTGTTTTATACTGAGACCTATGATCAACACTTTCATGGGCATCCTCCTTTAGCAATTGGGCTACAAGCTATATTTTTTAGAATCTTTGGTGATTCTATTCACGTGGAACATTTCTATTCTTTAATACTCTTTATAGCTTCGAACTTTACATTATTTAAAATATGGGAAGAATTAGTACACAATTCATATAAAAAGCTGTATTGGATTCCACTCTTGTTACATTCTATTATAGGGGTAGTAGGATGGGCTATGGCGAATAACATGCTAGAAAACACAATGACATTATTTGTTTTATTGGCTTTTTATTTTTCACTATTGTCTTTAAAACAGAAAAAATGGAGTGCTAAAATAATAATAAGTCTTATTGCTGGAATAACCATTTTTATGGCATTTTTAACCAAAGGATTCGTTGGCCTTTTTCCACTTTCAGGTATATTTATAATGAGCATATTTGATCGTAAAGTCACTATTAAAACTGGAGTGATTCTTTCTGTAACGATGTTAGGAGGATTGTTATTTCCATTTGCTTTTTTATACCTATTTGTACCTGAAGCAATAGATAGTTTAAATAATTACTATCAGGCTCAAGTTGTTCATAGTATAGATAATGTTGAAATTTCTAATCGTTTCTTTATTATTGGAAGCCTTTTCCAGCAATTAATACCTTTATTTATTATTGTTATAATTACCTTATTACTTGGACGAAATAGCGTACGAGTAATCCAAACCTATAGAAGCAACTATTTAAGTTTAATCACAATTGGTTTG
>JAUHZI010000136.1 GCA_030426105.1 Bacteroidia bacterium
TTGGATCTGGTGACCAGAACTCGTTTACTATAGAAGGAGTATACGTCTCGTTGTTAGGGTTTAATGTTGCATCAAAGAAGATTCCCCATTCACAAATGTAACCATCATCAGCACCTAAGTTATCTCTAACTGTAATTGTCCAATTTCCATTAATTGGACATCCTTGTAATGCTGGGAAAAATGACTCTTCAGGATTATAAGTTCCTGGCGTTACCATATTTCCATTTGAAGGTCCTGTCGCAGGAGACGTTGGAAGACCTCCACTATTATCCAAAACAGCCCAACTTGACTGTGAACCTGGCATTTCAGAAAAACAATATTCTTCACAAACACCAACAGAACCATTTCCATTATCATCAGCACCTCCTAAGTAGGTACCTCCTCCTCCAAATCCACCAGCATATAATCCATTTCCTGAGTATGAATTGAAAACCATTACTGACTGACCATTTGGACAAGTTAACATCATTTCTAAATCACCTAAGTATGAATGCTCCATACTTAAACAAATCCTATTAATATCTGTTGCTGATTGAATTGTTCCATTCGCTGGGAACCCAGAAATCGCAACATCAGTTGTATAATTTTGTCCTGAACCATCTGGTAGGAATGTTAAGGTAGCAAAAGTACCTCCTATCTCAACAGATCCAGTAGTAGATTCAACACCTACAGTATCACCAGGAGTAATTCCTCCTATTAATTGGGTTACTTGTCCTTCACAAATTGTATCTTCCAAAGCCGTACAAGTTGAAAAGCTTGGTGTAGTAGAAACTCTCACTACAGCCATAATAGACTGCGTCTGAGGAAATCCATCAGCAACTGTTAATGTTATTAAATATCCACTTTGTGCTGTTGGTTTAAACCAAACTGTATCACCAGTATCAGAAAAACCATTAGTTGCTTCCCATAGAATTGTATGGTTACCTATTTGATCATAACCTCCTGCTCCAGTATTTGCTGGATCATAAGGGAAAACTGGGTTTGCGACTAACATAATTGAATCTCCTAAACAAATATCAATATATCCTGTATCTACTGGATTCAAATCGTTTGTCATATCATCTGCACCATTTGCAGTACCATTAATGAATCCTTCCATATGAACTTCAAAAGGTTGAGGAGGATTCCCACATGAAATATTTGCATCCCATCCAGTTCCTTCACTCGAACCATCACTTACAAATTCAAAAGTTAGACAACCGCTAGTATTAGCCCAAGAAGCTATAGCAAAAAAGCCATTAGGGTCAGTTGCCGAATTATAAGCACCAATTAATGGACTTGATGTATTAGGACCATCATAAACAAACAATGTATCTGTTGCATCTACATCCCAAGTAAAACCTGAATTTGTAGCAAATGTTGCTGAAATTTTAGACGCCCCAGCATCTGGACAAAAAGTAATTACTTCATTCTCATTTGATCCATAATCTGCTCCTCCTCCAGCATCTTGGAAGTTCGCATTATTACCATCATTAAAAACACTACTTGAATTTGAACAATCACATGTAGTATCTGCTGCTGTTATTAAAGTTTGACCGTAAAATGATAAACTTAATATTGATATTACTCCAGTTATAATAAAATTCTTCATCGCCAATTATTTTTTCATTCTACGTGACACCTCTTCCCTAGAAAGAATAACCAACATCTTTCTTGTTCCAGCTATTTGGTAATATTGCCAGTTCACCTCTTCTAATTCGTATCCCAAGTCAAAAAAGTTTATATTGTCAATATCATTTAACTCTACTGTTCCTCTAATTTCAGAAGCTCCTGATTTTTCTTCAGGAAAAGGCATAATTATATATGCATTTTCAACACAAAAATTCAAAAACTCCAATTGTTCTTGATCGTTTGTTTTTAATTCCTGAAGTTCACTGGTGGAGTACTTAACTTTTAACCTTTGATCTGGTTCTACATTCTGTCCGTAGAATAGTCCAATACCTGCAAAAGCTATTGAACAAAGTAATAATTTCTTAATCATTTAGTAGTATAGTTTAAAAACAGTTTGCTAAGATAATAATTTTCTGTTACCTTTTCGTTAATTATTATGACCTAATTAGTTCCAAAATTGTATTCCTAAAATTTATAGATAAAATAGGCATGTCATATTGTACTTTTTTATTCTCAAAAAACTTACATTTGTAATATCGACGAAATTAAATAAAAAAAAGATGCATCAAATTGAAGAATTAGAGAGAAAATGTACTCAAACAAGAAGAGATATAGTAAGAATGGTACATGCTGTACAGTCTGGTCATCCAGGTGGTTCACTTGGTTGCACTGAGTTTCTTACTGTTTTGTATAATCATACAATGAAACACGATCCATCTGATTTTAAAATGGCTGGCAAAAACGAAGATTTATTCTTTCTTTCTAATGGCCATATTTCTCCAGTTTTATATAGCGTTTTAGCTCGTGTCGGATATTTCCCTGTCAATGAGCTAGCTTCATTTAGAAAACTAAACACTAGATTACAAGGTCACCCAACAACCCACGAAGGATTACCAGGAGTAAGAATCGCAAGCGGTTCATTGGGGCAAGGGCTATCTGTTGCAGTTGGAGCAGCTGAAGCGAAAAAACTAAATAAAGATGCTGCTTTGGTTTATACTTTACATGGAGACGGAGAATTACAAGAAGGACAAATCTGGGAAGCTTTGATGTATGCCGCAGGAAAAAATGTCGATAACCTTATTGCTACTATTGATTATAACCATAAACAAATTGATGGTGATATCGATGATGTATTGCCACTAGGAGACCTCAATGCAAAATTAAGTGCTTTTGGATGGGAAGTTTTAACTATGGATGGAAATAATGTAGCTGAAGTAATTGAAACACTAGAAAGAGCGAAATCATTAACAGGTAATGGTAAGCCTATCGCTATTATTATGAAAACAGAAATGGGAAATGGTGTTGACTTTATGATGGGAACTCATAAATGGCATGGTTCACCACCAAATGATGAGCAATTAGCTTCTGCCCTAGCTCAAAACCCTGAAACCTTAGGCGATTATTAAACGTAAATTAATTTTTGGAATCATTATTGAACTAATGAAAGTCAAAAATTATATTGAATGAAAAGTTTTATCAAAATACTTATAGTCTTTTTTCTATTACCTCTTATCGGGAATAGCCAAGATACGCCAACAACGACAAGAATCTTATTTATTTTTGATGGGTCGAATAGTATGAATGCGCAATGGGAAAAAGGAACAAAAATTAAAGTTGCCAAAGAACTCTTAACTCAAACATTAGATAGCCTCAAAGGACTTGATAATATTGAAGTTGGACTACGGATGTATGGACATCAAACAAGAATTATTCCTGGACACCAAGATTGTTCTGATACCAAACTGGAGGTTCCTCTAGCTAGTGGGGTTGCTAATATTACAAAAATTCAAAGTAAAATTAGAGGATTACAACCTAAGGGGACAACACCTATTGCTCGTTCTTTGGAATACGCCGCTGAAGACTTTCCTGATTGTGATAACTGTAGAAATGTCATAATTCTTATTTCTGATGGGATAGAAGCTTGTGATGAAGATCCTTGTGCTGTTTCTAGGGCATTGAAAGCAAAAGGGATTAAATTACAACCCTTCATCATTGGGTTAGGACTAGACACAAGCTATTTAAGCCAATTCGAATGTATCGGTGAATTTATGAGTGCTGAAACAGAAGATTCTTTTGAAAGTGTCTTAAACTTTGTTGTAAGTCAAGCTCTAAACAATACTACAGCTCAAATTAATCTATTGAATACAAAAGGTGAAGCTAAGGAAACTGATGTTACAATGTCTATTTACAATGAGAAAAATGGTCGACTCATGCACACATATATGCACACTATCAACCGTAAGCAAGTTCCTGACACTATTTCATTAAATCCATTATATACTTATAAAATTATTGTACATACTGTTCCTGAACAGGTGAAAGAACATATAAAGCTAAAAGCTGGAATTCATAACACCATAGAAATACCTGCCCCTCAAGGTAAACTTTCCTTAAAAATTCAAGGATCAGACTCTAAATTCACAAATATAAATTGTATCGTAAGAAAAAAAGGGGAAATGCCTACCTTGAATATTCAACCATTAAATTATGAACATGACTATATTGTAGGTACATACGATTTAGAAATTCTTACATTGCCTCGAATATATATTGAGGATGTTAAAATAAATCAAAGTAAATCTACCGCTATCACTATTCCACAAAATGGAACACTTGAAATAAGCAAAGGAACTGGCCCTTGTGCTATTTTTCAAATCAAAGATGGTCAAAACAAATGGGTCTGTAATATTACTGAAGACGCGACATACATAGGCTATAAATTACAACCTGGAAAATACAGAATTGTTTATCGTTCTGAAAAGTCCATGAATACAGCTCACACAATTGAAAAAGAAATAAAAATATCACCAAATCTAACTGAAAAAATAACATTTTAAATCACCAATTATGAAAGAATATCCTGTATTAGGCAACAAAGACACCCGTTCTGGTTTTGGAGACGGCTTAACAGAACTAGGAAGAACTAATGAAGATGTTGTTGCTTTATGCGCAGATTTAACAGGTTCTTTAAAAATGAATCAATTTAAAGATGAGAATCCAGAAAGATTCTTTCAGGTAGGAATTGCTGAAGCTAACATGATAGGGATAGCTGCTGGGATGACTATTGGAGGAAAAATACCATACACTGGTACTTTTGCTAATTTTTCTACAAGTAGGGTTTATGACCAAATCAGACAATCTATTGCTTACTCTGATAAAAATGTGAAAATTTGTGCATCTCATGCTGGATTAACATTAGGAGAAGATGGTGCTACTCATCAAGTATTGGAGGATATTGGAATGATGAAAATGCTACCTGGGATGACAGTTATTAATCCTTGTGATTATAACCAAACCAAAGCAGCAACTATTGCTATCGCAAAACATCATGGACCTGTATACTTAAGATTTGGAAGGCCAAAAGTTCCTATTTTTATTCCTGAAGATCAACCTTTTGAGATTGGAAAAGCCTTGCCTTTAACTGAAGGAAAGGACGTGACCATTTTTGCTACAGGACACCTAGTCTGGAAATCTTTAGAAGCAGCCAAAGAATTAGAAGCTGAAGGAATTAGTGTTGAAGTTATCAATATTCATACTATTAAGCCTTTAGATATTAATGCTATTATTGAATCTGCTAAAAAAACTGGAGCTGTAGTAAGTGCTGAAGAACATCAAATAGCTGGAGGTTTAGGAGAAAGTATTGCAAATGTTCTAGCTACTAGTCAACCTACTCCAATGGAATTTGTTGCTGTTAACGATTCTTTCGGTGAAAGTGGAACTCCTGACGAGTTGATGACAAAATATGGACTAGACACTGTCAATATTGTTGCTGCCGCTAAAAAAGCTATTCAACGTAAAAAATAAACAACGAAGTAATTAGGAAAAGGGTTAGTTTCATTTAACCTTTTTTCTATACTAAAAAAATAGAATTATGTCTTACGGTATCTGCACATTATCTGTAATCCCTTGTAGAGCTGAACCTAATGACCGCGCTGAAATTGTAACGCAATTACTTTTTGGTGAGCATTATACAGTTCTCGAAGAACAAGAAAAATGGATTAAAATTCGAATTCAATTTGATGCATATGAAGCATGGATTTGTCGAAAGCAGTTTACTGAAATCACTGGACAAGAATTTGATGAATTGACATTAAATGAATTTGATTTAGTTGGCGATACTCAAACTAAACTACATCACGACAATAAAGGTACTTTCTATTTACCTCTCGGTGCTACCCTCCCCTATTTACATCGTAACAAATTAAGAATCCGTAATGAACACTATCAATACGATGGGACTGTTGCTAACAAAGATTTTCAAAATATTGCTACTTTTGCCATGCAATATCACAATACTCCCTATTTATGGGGAGGTAAATCTCCTGCAGGAATAGATTGTTCTGGTTTTTCTCAAATGGTTTACAAACTTTGTGGTTATAAATTGCCGCGAGATGCTTATCAACAAGCAGAAGAAGGGGACACTATAAGTTTTGTAGCTAACGCTCAACTTGGGGACTTAGCTTTTTTTGATAATGCTGAAGGTCGTATTACTCATGTCGGAATCATTTTAAATAACAATAAAATTATTCACGCGTCTGGTCAAGTACGTATAGATATATTGGATCACCAAGGTATATATAATGATGAGCTTAAAAGCTATACGCATCAACTAAGAATCATTAAACGGTACTTTGACTAAGCTTTACCATCTTTTTTCCTTAAACATCTACACTAGTTTTTGTAACTTTCATTGAGTTGATACGTAGCCAAACTACTATTATCTCAAGATATTTTTTTTGAAAAATCAACTATATGAATGTTATAAAACACATAGGTATATTTATATTCGTTTTTACATCTATCGGTTGTAGTCAAGATCGAAATAACCTTCAAAAAGAGCTTTTCCCTAAAAAAATGGTTTTAGATAAACCATTCGTCCTATTTCTTAAAAGCAGAAACAGCGATGTACCATATTTTGCAGCATATCTCACAAATACTGAACTATTAGAACTTATTGAGGATTAATATAAGAAGTTTCTATACAATAAATGTAACTTTCAAACTGTATCTTCGTACCTAATTCACTAGATTTCCAGTATAATCAAAGCTTAAACAACAAAAATGAAAATAGCTGTATTCCCAGGGTCATTTGACCCAATTACGAAAGGACATGAATCTATAGTAAAAAGGGCTGCTCCTTTATTCGACAAAATTATTGTCGCGATAGGAGTTAACTCTTCAAAAAAAGGAATGTTTGATCATCCAACCCGAGAGAAATGGATTAAGCAGACTTTTGCAGATGTTCCCAACGTTGAAGTAATGACATACAGCGGACTTACTGTTGACTTTTGTATTCAACAAAACGCGAATTATATCCTAAGAGGTTTACGTTCTAATGCTGACTTTGAATATGAATTTACAATTGCTCAAATGAATAAGCTTTTAAAAGATAATGTAGAAACCTTTTTCTTATTAACAGAACCTGAATATAGTGCTATTTCATCTACAATAGTCAAAGATATCTACAGAAACAATGGAGACGTTAGTCAATTTGTTCCTGCTGCAATTAAGCTTACAGACTAATCTTGGTATAAGAATTGTTTACCTAATAAAATATTATGAGGCTTTTATTTATTATCATATTATTCTTTGTTATTTCTAGTGCTCATACTCAAACTAGTATAAAACTTTATGCTCCTGCATATAAAGGAAAATATGCCTTACTAAATACCGCTGAAGACTTTGTCACCTATAAAGCACAGAAATTAGACAAACAACAAATTGATAGTTTAGGATATGCTGTTTTTCAGATAGAAACAGAGGGTGCAATAAAAACTTCAATTGAGATAGGAAATACATCTGCAATATTATACATTGATCCCACCACTCCAAGATACAGTGTATACTTTCCTGAAGCAAAATTTAATGCTCAGAAGATAACTGGTCAGACAGTATCTCTACTCTACGATAGCTTACTAAAAAACGATTTAAATGGTTTGATATTAGAATTAAACTATCGTATAGATGATTTCTTATTTGGTGATTCTCTTAGAATGCAACGTCTTATATTACAAGACGATTCATACAAAGATAGTATTAATGAACTAAAGAAAACTTTAATAAAAGACTATAGACCAATAAAGAATAAATACTTTCATGAGTATATTAAGTATTCTGTAGCAGGTATTGAGCAACTTTATATGGCTAGAGGCTTAATGAAAAATAAAATTTATTTATTTGAGGTCTATTTAAATAATTATCCTATCCTCTATCACAATGATGCATACATGGATTTTTTCAAACAGAACTTTGATGGTTTTTTTCAATCAAACTTGGGATTATATGACAAGATTAAACATGCCATAAATAACTATAGCAGTGCTGAAAAACTAGATGAGGCTTTAACTAATAGCCCTTTTTTAAAAAACGACTCTATAAGAGAACTTGTAACTATATTAAACTTATATGAATCTTATTATAAAACTAGTTTCGACCCATACAACATAATTTCTATCTTAGGACAAATACGCAAAACATCTAAAATTGCTGAGCATCAAAAATTAATTGATAATATGCTTTATCAGATCAATTCATTAAAACCCAACTCTAAAGCTCCTAACTTTGAATTAATCACCAATAAAAATGATACAATTGCACTTGATGACTTTAAAGGGAAGCATGTTTATATACAATTTTTTACTTCATGGAATCAAACTGCACTTCAAGAATTAAAAATTATTAAGGACTTACATTCTAAATATGGAAAATACGTTGAGTTTATTAGTATTTCATTAGATGATGATGAAGAAGAGTTTAATCGATTTATGCAGAATAATCGAAATTACAAATGGCATATAGCGTATTATAAAGGAGAAAATAGTTTAATTCAAGATTATGAGGTATTGAGTGTACCGAGTTATGTTTTGATTGACGAGAATGGAAATATACAAGAAGCTCAGGCTTTGGGACCTGCTCCAAACTATCCTAGACCCAGTATAGACAAAACATTCTTTTACATTAAAAAAGCTAAGGAACCCAAAAATACTCGTACTGTCGGAGGAAAAAGTAATTAAGTTGGTTTCTCTTCTCTAATTTATCTTCCAGAATCTCTTTAATTTTGAATATTAGCATCAATATAAGCGTTTTAAACGCATTTGATATAAGTATACCAAAGTTATCTCGAAATGAATTCAATAAGCTTCTATTAAATCATTAAATAAGCTTAACTATTTATTATCATATCATCTAAAAAAGTATAAACTTCTTTTGAGAATCTTAACTATGCCATTAAAGCTTTAATTATATTAGTTCATATATCTATCAAAAAAAAGCCTTTACAAAATTTTGTAAAGGCTTTTCAAAAACCGGCAACGACATACTCTCCCAGATATTACTCTAG
>JAUHZI010000137.1 GCA_030426105.1 Bacteroidia bacterium
TATTACCAGAACATATAGTGTGACAGATGCAGCAGGAAATAGCATAAATGTAACTCAGACGATCACTGTAGATGATACTACAGCACCAGTAGCGGATACAGCGACATTATCAGATGTAACAGCGGAATGTGAAGTAACGAGTTTAACCGCTCCAACAGCAACGGATAACTGTGTAGGCAGTGTAACAGGAACGCACGATGCTAGCTTACCAATCACGAATCAAGGTACTACAGTGGTAACGTGGACGTATGATGATGGTAATGGAAACACAAGTACTCAAACTCAGAATGTAATTATTCAAAGTGTAACAAAAGCAGATGCAGGAACCAACGGAATGTTAACAATCTGTGAAGGAACAACAGTAACAGAAACGCAGTTATTTGCAGAGTTAGGTGGGACGCCAGATACAGGTGGTACTTGGTCACCAGCCTTAGCCGGAGCAGGAACCTATACCTATACAGTAGCAGCAACGAGTTCATGTACAAGTGAAGCTACATCTGAAGTAGTGGTAACAGAAGAGGCTGTTCCTTCGATACCTTCTATATCAGTTGAAAGAGCTACATGTTCAACACCAGGTAGGGCTATAATTACTAATTACAATTCAAGTTTAACTTATGTTTTCAATGATTCAACATTAGCGGTTGATGAAAACGGTGTAATTAACGGTTATAATTTTGGAGTTACTTATACAGTAAGTGTGAGTAGTAGTTGTGGTAGAGGATCTTCTGAAGATTTTGTAGTAAATGGTAGATTATCAGGAGAAGATTGTGTTGATACAGATAACGATGGTATACCAGATGCTATGGATGTGGATGATGATAATGATGGTATACCAGATGTAGAAGAAGGAGATGGTTTGGTAGATACAGATAATGATGGGATTCCAGATTCATTAGATTTAGATTCAGATAACGATGGTATTAATGACGTAATAGAAGGAGGAGATGGAGATTTAGATACAAATGGAGATGGTGTAATAGATTCTAATGATTCAGGGTATACAGACGCTAACGGAGATGGGCAGGCTGATGATTCAGTAGATAATAATGAAGAACCAGATACAGATGGAGATGGTATTCCTGATTACCAAGATTTAGATAGTGATGATGATGGAATTAATGATGTAGTAGAAGGAGGAAATTCTGATGAAGATGGAGACGGTCAAGTAGATAATCCTTCTGAAGATTCAGATGGAGATGGTATAGCCGATAGTGTAGATGGATTTGACGGTCATGGAGATGCCAATTCTCCAGATAATAATACAGATCCAACAGATCCTAATAGTGGAGGAAATGGCGTAGTAGATGATAGTGGAGTAGATTCTGATGGAGATGGTATAGCTGATAGTGTAGATGGATTAGAAGGCTTTGGTGATGCTATTAATGAAGACACTTGTGTGAAAGTTAATAATCTTATGAGTCCAAATGGTGATTCAGCTAACAGTTATTTACATATTGATTGTATTGAGAGTTTCCCTAGGAATACTATTGAAATCTTTAATAGATGGGGTAACACGGTATATAGAGCAAAAGGGTATAATAATAGTAACGTTGTGTTTAGAGGAATTTCTGAAGGAAGAGCAAATATAAATGTAGGTGATAAATTGCCAGTTGGAACATACTTCTATATTTTAGACCTTGGAAACGGAAGTAAAGTTAAAAAAGGCTGGATTTACATTAATAGATAATCTAGGTTTATAAAAAAGACTGATGAATAAAAGTTTTAATCAAATGAAATTATATTTAAGTTTAATCTTAATATGTGCAATGAGTATCTGTATAACCACAGATATTCATGCACAACAAGATCCTCAGTACACACAATACATGTACAATACCATGAATGTGAATCCAGCATACGCAGGATCTAGAGGACACACTGTAATTACAGCTTTAGGAAGAATGCAGTGGGTTGGTTTTGAAGGAGCACCTAATACTCAAAATTTATCTTATGATACACCATTAGGATATTCAGGGGTAGGATTAGGAGTTAACCTAATGAATGATCAAGTGGGGCCTTCTAGTGAAATATATTTAGATGCTAATGTTTCTTATAATATTCAAACTGGAGAAGAAGGAAATTTAGCTTTTGGTCTACGTTTAGGAGGAAGATTATTAAACATAGATTGGTCAAAAGGAACCTATAAAGATGATGAAGTGGTATTTCAAGATAATATCAATAAGTTTTTACCAACAGTAGGAGCAGGTATTTATTATCATCAACCACAGTGGTATGTTGGATTATCTGTACCAAATATTTTAAGAATGGAGCATTATGATGCAGATACTCCAGGAGAGGTAGCTGTAGAAAGAATGCACTTTTTCTTAATCGCAGGGTATGTTTTTGATATAAATGAAGACTTAAAGTTTAAGCCAGCTGCTTTGCTAAAAGGAGTTTCAGGTGCTCCACTATCATTAGATATCTCAGCAAATTTATTGTTTAATGAAAAATTTAGAGTTGGAGCTTCATGGAGATGGGATGATTCTGTAAGTGCTCTTTTAGGTTTTCAAGCAACAGATTCTTTACTTATAGGATATTCATATGATTTAACAACATCAAACTATAATGTAACAAATTCAGGAACACACGAAATTATGTTACAATATGAAATATTCAAAGATATTAGATATAGGTCCCCAAGATTTTTCTAAAAAAGGAAAAAAATGAATTTTAAAAAATTACTAGCACTAACAACAGTATTGTTAGTGTTGGCTGTAAATGGTTTTGGTCAAAGTAGGAAAGTAGCAGACCGTTATTTTGAGGAGTATTCTTATGTTCAATCAGCTAAATTATATAAAGATTTAGTATTAATTAAAGGGGATAGTTCTCAACATGTATTAAGTAGGTTAGCAGAATCTTATTATAACAACTCAGATACTGAAGAAGCAGAGATTTGGTACCAAAAACTTATTTCAAATTTTAACGAAAAGGTTGGAGAAAAACATTTATTTAAGTACGCTCAAGCACTGAGAAGTAATGGTAAATATAAAAAATCAGATTCTATATTTTTAAAATTAGCACAATCTCAAAAAAGTGGCTTAGATGAAGAACTTAAAAAAGATAGTTATTTATCAGACTATACAAGTCAAGAAAAAAGAATAGGAGTAAGAAATTTAGCAATAAATACACCGTATTCAGATTTTGGAGGTTTTTTATTGAACGGAAAATCGTATTTCACATCTTCTGTTCCTAATGATTCAAAAAGACAAAAAATATATAAATGGAATAACCAACCGTTCTTAAATATTTACAAGGCAGAAGAGGATATACAAACATTAGAAGGAAGTAAGCAAGATACTATATTAGTTTTAGCCAATGTTCAAAAACTAGGAGAACCAATAGCTTCTGAATTACACGAATCCACACCTGTTTTTACAAAAGATGGAAAAACCATTTATTTTACAAGAAATAATTCAGAAGGAAAGAGGGCTAGAAGAAGTAAGAAAAATACATCTAACTTAAAAATTTATAAAGCTAGTTATGTGAATGGTTATTGGGTTAATGTTAAAGAATTACCATTTAATAATGATGAGTATTCCACAGGTCACCCAGCCTTAAGTCCTGATGAAAAAACATTATATTTTGTTTCTAATATGCCTGGAGGTTACGGACAATCTGATATTTATTAAGTAGCTATTAAAGGAAAAGATGAGTATGGAGAACCAGTAAATTTAGGAAGCTCTGTAAATACATCAGAAAAAGAAGTTTTTCCCTATATAGGAAATGATAATGTATTGTATTTTTCTTCCAATGGGCATTTAGGTTTAGGACTTCTTGATATTTTTCAAGCAAAAATTAAAGAGGACGGTACAGTATCATCACCAGAAAATTTAGGGTATCCATTTAATAGTAAAAAAGATGACTTTTCATTTTTTATAAGTAAGAATGGTAAAAGAGGCTTCTTCTCATCAAATAGAGAAAAAGGGAAAGGAGATGATGATATTTATAGCTTCTTTATATACACAGATCCGCCAGTTTGTACACAAGTTGTTAAGGGAGTTATCAAAAATAATAAAACAAATGCACCGATAGATGCCGCTATAATAAAACTGATTAATAAGGAAAAAGAGATTATAGCAGAAACAATTTCTAATAACTTAGGTCATTATACTTTTAAAGATGTACCATGTAATAATACTTATACAGTAACAGCAACTAAATTAGATCATAGATCTGGAAGAAGTGTTGTTTCAACTACAGGTAAAGGAAGTAATGAAGTTACAGCAAACCTAAAGTTAACACCATTAATTATAGGAAACCAAATAGTAATAAAACCTATTTACTTTGACTATGACAAGTCTGTTATTAGAGAAGATGCAGAATATGAGTTAGAAAATATTGTAACTGTAATGACAAACCACCCTGAGTTAGTAATTAAAATAGAATCACATACAGATAGTCGTGGTCATAGAGATTACAATAGGATGTTGTCAGATAAAAGAGCAAAATCTACTAGAGATTATATTTTATCAAGAGGTATTGCTAGTAACAGAATTGAAAGCGCGATAGGTTATGGAGAAGACAAACCATTAAACGATTGTGTAGACGGAAAAAGGTGTTCAGAAGAAGAGTATCAGTTAAACAGACGTTCATATTTTTATATAGTAAAAGGAAGTGAATCTATAGAAATAAGACAAGAACAGGAAAAGAAAAGAGTAAGGAAAAGAATAGCTACAAAAAAAAGTAATTTTTTAGAGTTTTTAAGTAAGAATTTAAAGAAATCAGGTAGAAGCTTAAGGCCTGAAAACAATAAGTGTTTTAAAGGAGAAGAAGAAGATTGTGATAGAATAAATAAAGAAATAAAAGTGAATTATAGAAATTAAGATTTACCTATAAATAACTGCAATGTTATCAAATAAGAAAGCTCCTTTTTAAAAGGAGTTTTTTTATTATACACAAGTATAATATTATAGGAAAAATTAAGTTATAAGGTTACATTAACTTATTATCATTATTATTAATTATGAAAAAACTATTTATTCCTTTAGCGTTATTGGCTTTAACAATGACGTCTTGTGTATCAAAAAAGAAGTATGTTGAGTTAGAACAAAAGTACAATGATACAAGAGGAAATTTACAAAAAACAACTCTAGAAAAGGAGCAACTTGAAGCTAAGTTTGCTAAAATTGAAAAGAGAGTTGATGACTACAATGACAAGATTAATTCATTAAAAAGTGTAAATGAATCACTCCATGAAGAGAATAACGTTAAGTTAGACATGGTTGGTAAGTCAGCTGTAATTTCTAATTCTGTAAAAGAAAAAATGAGAGAAACGCTTAAAAACGTTGATCCAGCTGAGTTAGCAAACGCTAAAACGTTAAAAGATTCTATGAATGTGGCGATTGCTCATAACCTTAAAAAATCAATAAATACATCAGAGTTAGAAAACGATGAAGATGTGAATATTGATATTGACCAAACTGTTGTGATGATTTCTGTTTCAGATAAAATGTTATTCAATACAGCAAGTTACAGGGTTAAAAGAAATGCACATAAACTAATAAAAAAATTAGCTGATGTAATTAACTCTGAGCCAAGTATGGATGTTATGATTGAAGGTCATACAGATTCAAGACCAATTCATAATGAAGTTGTTGAAGATAACTGGGATTTAAGTGTAAAAAGAGCAACATCTATTGTTAGACTTTTAGAGAAAAAATACAAGGTAGACCCTAGTAGGTTGATTGCATCTGGAAGAGGTAGTTCAGTACCACTTGTAGAAAATAGTTCAGCTGCTAATAGAGCTAGAAATAGAAGAACTAGAATTGTAATCTTACCAAATTTAGATAAATTTTTTGGTTTATTGGCTGAAGAAGAAAATATCAAGCCTTAATCATTTTAAAACAACAAGAGCCAGCATTATGCTGGCTTTTTGCTTAACTAACTATAGTTCACAGTGACTTTGTAGTAGTTTAAGTGTCTTAAATATATATTAACCTATTAATTAAATTATGAAAAAACTATTGATTTTAACATTCGGAATTCTTTTTATGATTTCTTGTACAGATAAAAAGAAAGAACAAGAAGAAAAACAGAAAATTGAAGCAGCTATAAAAAAAATAGACTCTATTGAAAATGAAGTAAAAGCTGGTATCGATAAATTAAATGAAGCAACTAAGAAGCTTGAGGAGCAGTTGCAAGAAATAGATAGTATATAAATATAAAACTGAATCATTATGAAAAATATAAAACTTATAGCATCAATTGTAATGTTTTTTGCCTTTATAGGAACTCAACAAACATTTGCACAAGGAAAGGGTAAAGGAAAAGAAAAAAGCGTAGAGGTAAAGCAAAAAGGAAAGGATAAAGCTAAAGAAGTAAAAGAAGAACTTGAGCAAGAAGTAGAAGAAGTAAAAGAAAAAGGGAAAGACAAAGCTCAAGAAATGAAGAAGAAAAAAGAGCTGAAAGAAAAAAAGGATAAAAAACAAAGAAAAGATTCAAAGGCAGATAAGGAGAATAAAGGGAAAGGTAATGCCTATGGTCGAGATAAGAATGGTATGAGCGGAAGAGAATTTGGTAAAATGAGATCAAATGAAGCTAAGCAGAGAATTGAAGAGCAAGAAAAAAACATTCGTGACAGTGAAGGTGTTTTAAATAGAGGAAGAGAAAAGGTTAAAAAAGCTCAAGAGAGAATAAAAGAAGCTAAAGAGAATAAAGAAATCTCTGATGAAGAAGCTAAAGAAAAGGAAGAAGTAGTTCGCAAAGCTAATGAAAGACTTAGTGAGTTAGATAAAAAGATTCAAGAGCAAAAAGAAAAAGTTAAAAAAGAGAAAGAAGCTCTAAAGAAAATATTATTTCCAGAAGATAAGAAATAGTAATAAAATTAAATTGTAGTCATTAACTATCTCTTTTTTTGTTTTAAATGAGTCGATTTTAATTTTTTATTTAAATATTGTGGTTCATACCATCTTGTATTCAACCATTGCTTAAAAGTAAGTATACTTGTAATTTATTTGTGTTAAAGCTATATCATATGCAGTTACATTGATATAAAATATAAGTTGAAGTAGGCTAAATAGTATTTTAAAACTATTAGTATAAAAAAGAAAAAGCTTCTAAATTAATTTAGAAGCTTTTCTTATATAAACACTTTTAAGAGTTGTTATTCATGTAATTTGAAGTTAACAGGAATGTAGTATTCAACATTAGCTGTCTTACCATTATGTTCTCCAGGAACAAATTTAGGTAATTTAGAAACCATTCTTTTAGCCTCTTGCTCTAATAACTGACCATTCTCAGGACCTTTCATTTTTATGTTAGTCACTTCACCTTTTTTGTCAATTATAAAACGTACCCAAACTCTACCTTCAATGTTTTGTTGAGCTGCTGCCGCTGGATAGTTAAAGTTTCTTTGAATATGGCTAACCATTCTTTCGTTGAAACATGTTAATTTTTGCATATCAGGAACTTTTGTACAAGCTTTAAATTGAGGAATACTTTGTACTTCCACAAACTTTACAAAATCAGTAATAACTTTCTCCTTTTTAACAACGTTAGAACTTTTCTTAGCAACAACCTTTTTTGTAGATCTTGATGAATTATTATTAGTTGCACCAGGAGCTTTAAAAGTAATAGGAACTCCATATTTTACTTTTACAGTTCTACCATTATGTTTCCCAGGAATAAACTTAGGAAGATCATTAATGATTCTTTCAGCTTCCTTCTCTAAAGATTCACCACCTTTAGGTCCACGCATTAGAATGTCTTCAACATTTCCTTGCTCGTTTATAGTAAATTGAACTAAAACTCTTCCTTGTATTCCAGCATCAATAGCTTCTTTCGGATAGTTAAAGTTATTAATAATGTGTTTAGTCATATTAGTTTCAAAACACTTTGCTTGCTTAATTAATGGAACATTGTTACATTTACTAAACAAAGGAATTTCTTCTACTAAATTAAAAGGAATTTTTTCGATAGTAGAAGAGTTATCTTCTAATTCAAGTTTACCAATTAATAAAGATTTCTTTTTAATATCAGCTACCTTTTGTGAAGAATTAATACCTCCAATAGCAGAAACCGCTTCTTTGTTCTTACGAACAACACGTCTTCTGGTAGAGACTTCAATAGATAGTTGCTTTTTTGCACCATTATCGGTGTCTTCGATTGCACATTTTGTGATACTGTTTGGATCGGCTATTTGTTCATCTGGAGTAGTACATACTTCCTGTCCTACAGCCGCTAAAGAAAGTAGCATTGCAGCTACTACTAAGGGGAATTTTTTAATCATTGTGCTCTAATTTTAAGTGTTTGGTGAAGTTAATTAAACGTTAACTAACGCTGTAAATATAAATAAAAAATAGAATATAACAAATTTATTCTGTTATTCAGTTAACTAAAGTATTATTTACAGAAATAATAATGAATAAAATTAGTTTTATGGAACTTTAAAAATTATGGGGAGAGCATACTTTACATTCACAAAACTACCCTTATGACTACCAGGGATAAAGTGAGGAAGAGAAGCAATTAGTCTATGTGCCTCCTTTTTTAAAAGATCACTGTTTTCAGGTCCTTTTTTCTTTATATCAACAACATTTCCTTCCTTATCAATAGTAAATTGTACGAGAATTTTTCCTTCAATTTTTTTTCTTAAAGCTTCCTTTGGGTAATCAAAATTTCTAACAATGTGTTTTATCATTTCTTTTTCAAAACACTTTGATTGTTGTAAAATAGGAGTTTTTTTACACTCGTCGAATAGAGGTATTTGTTCAACTAAGTGAAAAGGAATCTTATCTAGAGAAGTTAGAATATCTTCTTTTATATTTAACTTTTGAACAAGAGTGTTTTTACTTTTAATTTCTTCAACTTTATTTGATTTAGTTGAAATAGCATTTGCTTTTCTAAGTTTACGATGTCTTTTTCTTGTCGAAATCTCTTTAGTTTTTTCTGTTTCTAGAGCTTCTTTTACATCTTCTATAGAACATTTGGTAATGCTAATAGTATTCAG
>JAUHZI010000138.1 GCA_030426105.1 Bacteroidia bacterium
TATAATATATATAAAGTAAAAGGATGGGATTACCCTAACCTTGTTAAAACCTATACTGAAGCTATTGCCAAGTGTAGAAAAGAACACACTCCTACTCTAATTCATGTGGTAGAAGTAACTCAGCCTCAAGGGCACTCTACTTCTGGTTCTCATGAAAGGTATAAAACCAAAGAACAATTGGAATGGGCCAAAGAATATGATTGTATTGAGCAAATGAAAAAGTGGATGCTCAGCAATGATAATTTCTCTGGACAACCAGTTGCCACTGTTGAAGAATTAGACGAAATAAGAGCGAAAGCGAAAAAAGACGTTAGAACTGAACAAAAGAAAGCATGGGCCAACTTCTTAGCTGAATTAAAAACAGAAAAAGAAACTGCATTAACATTATTAACCAATTTAGCTAATGAGAGTAAACAAGGTGTTTTCATTGGTAAATTAAATGATGATTTAGCTAAAGCTATGGACCCGATTCGTAAAGAAATTTTAGGAACAGCCAAAAAAGCTTTAAGACTAACTAGGGGAGAAAACTTTAATGCAAAAACAGCTTTAATCAATTGGGTTAAACAAATTGAAAACGAAGCCCACGATAAGTACAGTTCATATTTATACTCTGAATCTGAATTAAGTCCACTTAAAGCTAAAGCTGTAGCTCCTAGCTATTCAAGTTCACCAGAAAAAGTAGATGGTAGAGTTATATTGAGAGAAAACTTTAGAGGCTTATTCGATAAATATCCTGAATTATTAACTTTTGGTGAGGATACAGGTAAAATTGGTGGAGTAAATCAATCAATGGAAGGTATTCAGGAACAATTTGGAGAACTAAGAGTTTCTGATACAGGAATTAGAGAAGCTACAATTTTAGGACAAGGAATTGGTATGGCCATGCGAGGTTTAAAGCCTATTGCCGAAATACAATACTTAGATTATATTCTTTATTGTTTACAAATTATGAGTGATGATTTAGCAACTGTACAATGGAGAACAAAAGGAGGACAAAAGTCTCCATTAATAATTAGAACTAGAGGTCACCGTTTAGAGGGTGTTTGGCATGCAGGATCGCCAATGGCTGGAATCATTAATTTAGTTAAAGGAATTCATGTATGTGTTCCTAGAAACATGACTAAAGCCGCTGGTTTCTATAACACATTATTGGAAGGAGATGATCCAGCTTTAGTTGTTGAATGCTTAAATGGCTACAGAACAAAAGAATTAATGCCTGAAAATTTAACGCAATTTAAAACTCCACTTGGAATTCCTGAAATAGTTCAAGAAGGTACAGATGTTACAGTTGTTAGTTATGGTTCTACATTCAACCTCTGTGAAATTGCTGCTAAACAATTACAGGAAATAGGTATTTCTGTTGAACTAATTGACGTTCAAACCCTAATTCCTTTTGATACAGAACATAGTATTGTAGAGTCTCTAAAGAAAACAAATAAAATTCTATTTGTAGATGAGGATTTTGAAGGAGGAACAACAGCTTTTATGCTACAACAGGTAATCCAAAATCAAGGTGGATATTATCACTTAGACGCTCAACCAAAAACGTTAGCTGCTAAACCACATAGGCCAGCTTACGGAACTGATGGAGATTATTTCTCTAAACCTAGCGTTGACGATATTTTTGATGCTGTTTATGAAATCATGCATGAAGATAACCCTTCTACCTTCCAACCTATATACTCTTAAAAATACAATATCAAATAAACTAAAAACAGCTTAGAACCTAAGCTGTTTTTTTTTGTTATCTACCTATATATTAATAAATTAGCATAGTCAACCCCACACTATGCAAAATCAATTTCAGCACCTCTATTTAAGGCGAACCCCTTTTGCTAAAATACTATTCCCATTTATTTTAGGAATATTTTTAGCCGATTACCTTCCTTTTTTACTCAGTTTAATTTTAACAATAAGCTTATTTCTATCGAGCATTATTCTATTTCATCTTAAATCTTTTCATCTATCCTATAAGACCAACCATATCTTTGGAATTATAATTTCTCTTTTGCTGTTTTTTTTCGGTAGCTGTTACACCAATTATAGATTACAAATCAATACTCCTCACTACCTTCAGCACCTTCAAAGAAAAACTATATTTGAAGGGTATATTAGTGAATCACTAATAGAGAAAGAGAAGTATTTCGAAACAGTTATTACCCTCAATAAACTACATCTAAATAATTCAAGCATAACAACTCAAGGAAAAATCAAATGTTATTTCCCTAAACACATTACAATTTCACCAAAATTAGGTGACGTTTTATTATTCAAAACACAACTCAATACCATTAAACCTCCTAGACTTCCCAAGCAATTTAATTATAAAAAATATCTCAAATCAAAAGGGATTTTTCATTCTGTCAATTTAAGCTCCAACCAATTCATAAAGAAAAAAAATATAAATACACTTTATCTCCTTTCTCAGAAAGTTAGAAACTATCTCATTCAACAATTTAAAAACTCACGACTAACACAAGATGAATTAGGAATAGTTTCAGCGCTTTTTTTAGGCAATAAAACATTACTTAATACAAATATTAAAACCAATTTCTCCACTATTGGAGCGATGCATGTACTAGCTGTTTCAGGGCTTCATGTTGGTATACTCTTATATATTATCAACTTAGTATTAGATGCTATTTTTGGAAAACATAAAAGAACAATTTGTAAGTTAATGATTGCCCTTTTGTTTATTTGGAGTTTTGCTTTTATTACTGGGTTAAGTATTAGTGTAATGAGAGCAAGTATCATGTTCACTCTTATGACTTTAGGTCAATTATTTTTATTAAATAAAAGCATTTATAATACCGTGTTCGCTTCAGCTTTTATTCTATTAATTGTAAATCCAGACTATGTTCATGATATTGGATTCCAGCTCAGTTATATTGCTGTATTAGGAATTGTCTATTTTTATCCTAAAATCTTTAATTTAATTTACCTTAGAAATAGAATACTTAACTATTTATGGAGTATTACAGCTGTTTCAATCGCAGCGCAAACTGTAACAATTCCTATTAGCATTTATTACTTTCATGAACTTTCTTTACTCACTATTGCCTCTAATATATTTGTCACTTTTTTTGCCATTTTAATTATAGTTATAGGGCTACTCATGGTTATTACAATTTATTTTCAGGACCTATTTATTTTCCTTTCAGATTGTCTTAGTTTGATCATTGACTTACTACTTAAAACTGTAACTTATTTTGCTTCAATACCTTTTGGAAAATTAGAACAGCTAAATATTTCTATCTTAGAATTAACACTTTATTTTGTAGCCTTATTTCTACTTATATTATTTATAGAAACCAAAAAATTAAAGTACTTCAACTATGCATTAATTATCTCTTGTTGTTTTACAATGAGTAAACATTTCTATTACATAAATAAAAACAAACGTCAAAAAATCACTTTTTTGAATGCTAAGAATCAAATGGCATTTAATGTCACTTCCAAAAATGTAAATAAACTTTATCTATCTAACCCTTCACCAAAAACAATCTTCCAACTAGAATCATCTCTAAAAAACTTTTGGGTAAAACAAACTTCTAAAAAAGTTGAAATCACCCCCATTTCCCCCTATAACAATACAAGTATTACTATTAACAACTTAAAAATATTGATTCTCAATAAACGTCTTCACAATAAAATAAAGGGGTGGTATGATTTTGTTTTTGTAAACACTTCTAAAATTAGCTTAGGAAACATTAATAACTTTATACAAACCAACTCACTCATCATTAGCAACAAAGTTCCTACTAATAACTTTACACATCTAAAAAACCAAAATAAACATTATAATTTAAACATCTATTCAATAGTTGAAAACCCCAGCTTTAGGATCAGACTATAAACGTAGGGTTAAAAATCGTTAAAATGACAGTTTGACAGTAAATGTTTTTTGGTATCAGTTTTGACAATACAGAAAGTAGTTTAACTTTACATAAAAATTTAATAAATAATACAATGGCATTAGAATTTACAGAATCAAACTTTGATGAATTAACAAACACAGATAAACCTGTATTAGTTGACTTTTGGGCTGAATGGTGTGGACCATGTAGATTAGTTGGACCTCACGTTGAGGCATTAGCTACAGAATATGAAGGGAAAGCAGTAGTTGGAAAAGTAAACGTTGATCAATACGGAACTTTAGCTGCTAAATTTGGAGTAAGAAATATTCCTACTCTTATTGTCTTAAAAAATGGAGAAGTAGTTGAGAAAGTAGTAGGAGCTGTTCCTAAAGCTACTTTAGCTGCCAAATTAGACGCTAATCTATAAATGAAATCAGTTTTAGTGAGTTGAAAATAACAACATACACTAAGTATGAAAATAAAAAAACCGAATAGTTAAACTATTCGGTTTTTTTATTGCTCTAATTATTATCGTTATACAATCCCAGGATACACTTTTAATGCTTCCTCTAAACACTTTACAGCTTTAATTAAAGACGCTTTATTCAATACATAAGCTATTCTTACTTCTTGTTGCCCCAACCCTTTAGTAGCATAAAACCCAGTTGCTGGAGCCAACATTACAGTTTCTCCTTCATAATCGAATTCTTCCAACAACCACTGACAAAATTTATCAGCATTATCAATTGGTAGTTTTGCAATAGCATAAAATGCACCTTTAGGTTTTGGGCAAGTAACACCAGCAATTTTATTTAATCCGTCGATTAAAATATCTCTTCGTTCTACATATTCCTCAATTACAGCATCAAAATAACTCTGAGGTGTTTCTAAGGCTGCTTCACCAGCTATTTGCCCAAAAGTTGGAGGACTTAATCTTGCTTGACCAAACTTTAATGCAGCTGCCATAAATTCAGCATTTTTACTAATCAAAGCCCCTACTCTAGCTCCACACATACTATAGCGTTTAGAAACAGAATCAACCAAAACAACATTGTTTTCTATCCCCTCTAAATTTAATGCAGAATATGGAGTTGCTCCGTCATAGCAAAACTCTCTGTAGACCTCATCTGCAAATAAAAACAAATCATATTTCTTTACAATATCTCTTAAAGTCTCTAATTCTTCTTTGCTATATAAATATCCTGTTGGATTTCCTGGGTTACAAATTAAGATTCCCTTTGTCTTGGGCGTTATTAATTTTTCAAACTCTTCAATTGGAGGTAATGAAAACCCATTTTCAATCTTTGCTGTTACAGGAACTACATTTACATTGGCTGTAACACCAAAACCATTGTAATTAGCATAAAAAGGCTCAGGAATAATCAACTCATCTCCCTCATTAAAACAAGTTTGAAAGGCAAAAACTAAAGCTTCTGAACCTCCAGTAGTTATCATTATTTCATTTTCAGGGTTTAGATTGATATTAAAACCTTTATAATATTTTGCTAACCCTTCTCTATAAGATTGGAAACCTGCTGAATGACTATATTCAACAACTTTCAAATCTAAATTATGCATCTTATCCAAAACAACCTGTGGTGTTTCGATATCAGGTTGACCAATATTTAAATGGTAAACTGTTTTTCCTGACTTTTTGGCTTGTTCTGCATAAGGTACCAACTTACGAATTGGTGATGCAGGCATCTGTGTAGCTTTATGAGATAAACTCGGCATAGTAATTATATATTTTATCTATTTCTTTTAGGATTACAAAATAACAAAAGTTATTAATTCATCATGTATTCCCTTTAAATAAATAGCCCTATTTGTTGATAAATCACCCAAATGGACGAGGGCTATAAAAATGATTTACAATATATTTGACGAAATAAATCCTAGCTTTATGAAACATATTAGCATATTTATAACGTTTTTCTTATTTAGCTTTTTTGCTTTTGCTCAAGTTCCTAATCAGGTTAGTGGAATTAACTATCAAGGAATAGCAAGAGAAGCTGATGGGACTCCTATAGCTGACAACACAATCGATGTTGCTATTACCATAATGGATAATGGAGGGAGTACTATTTTTAGTGAAACCCATAATGGAGTATTAACGAATCAATTTGGTTTATTTACTTTAATAATAGGTTCTCAAACGCCACTAACTTCTGATCTGTGGAATCAAGCTACTGAAATTAAGACAGAAGCTGATTTTGGTTCTGGAATGGTTGAAATAGGCACTGTCGACTTAGCAGCCGTTCCTTATGCTTTTAAAGCAAAATATGAAGGACAAAAAATCGAATATTCAAGTAGTAATAACAGGCTCTACATTACTGATGGTAATGGGACTTATATCGATTCTGTAACAATTGCTTCAGGAGGGAGTTCGCTTCCTGCTGGTGGAACAAACGGACAAATATTAGCTACAGATGGTAGCGGGAATTATTCTTGGGTAAATGACAACATAACTGATAATGATGCAGATCCTGTAAATGAACTTCAAACATTGGAATTAGATGGCGACTCAACCATTCGCTTAAAAGATGCGAACGGAAATACTAACAGTGTAATTCAAATTCCAAATGACTCTCAAACACTTAATTTATCGGGTACAGTAATTTCAATTAGAAATGGAAACAACATTGATTTAGGATCGATTATTCCAGCAGGGGGTACAGACGACCAAAACTTAGACTCTGCTGTCCTAAGTGGGACAAATTTATCAATATATATAGAAGGAGGAAACAATGCCTCTGTTGATTTATCAGGATTGCAAGATGGTACAGGAACAGATGCTCAAACGCTTTCCCTATCAGGAAATACATTGTCAATTAGTAATGGTAATAATGTAACCTTAACTGATAATATAAATGATGCTGATGCTGACCCTACTAATGAAATTGAGTTACCAACTGGAGGAACAAATGGACAAATTTTAGCTACAGATGGTAGTGGTAATTATTCTTGGGTGAATGAAAATGCTGGTACTGATAGCCAGAATTTAACCAGTTCTGTTTCTGGAAGTAACGCTACGATCAATATCAGTGGTGGTAGTAGCACTACTTTTTCAATTAACGATGCAGATGCTGACCCTACTAATGAAATCGAATTACCAACAGGTGGAACAAATGGACAAATACTATCAACAGATGGAAGTGGGAATTACTCTTGGATTAATGAAAATGCTGGTACTGATGATCAGAATATTAGTGGAAGCAGTCTTTCTGGAACTACACTTACAATAGGAATTGAAAACGGTTCTAGTCAAACTGTGGATTTATCTTCATTAGCTGAGGCTGATAATGATTGGTTTCTAGGAGGGTCAACCACAGCAAAACCAACTACCATAAATGATGATATATGGAAACGAGGTAATGTAGGTATTTTTGGTACTGTTGGATTGACAACAATTAGTCATAAGCTTACAGTTGGGCAAACATCCAATACAACAACACCAATGGTTGCTATTAAAAATGGACATGCTACTGGTGATGCCAGTTTACTCTTTCAAGGTGGAACAAGCTATTATTCAATAGGTTCTGATGCTGGAAATAGTAGTTTTACTATTTCTCAAAATTCAACAGGATTAGGATCTAATGATCGTTTAGTAATTAAAAACTCAACAGGAAACATTGGTATTGGAACTTCTTCACCAGGTGCTAAGTTAGATATTAAGACAAATAACGCTACAACAGACGCCCTTTATATTGGTCAATCAACTAGTTTACCCCAACTTGTTGTACAAGCTGGCGGGAATGTTGGTATTGGAACAGCAAGTCCTTCTGTAGCTTTAGATGTTGTAAAAAATGGTTCCAATATTTATGTTGCAAGCTTTACAAACACCAATACATCTAACAGTCATGGATTAAAGATTGAAACAGCATCCACTAACTCAAACAACACTCTATTTTATGCACAAAGCTCAATCAACGAAAGTGACTTTATAATCAAAGGAGATGGAGATGTTGGAATAGGGACAAACAACCCCACTTCTAAACTTGAAGTTAAGGGTACAATAACTATTGACAATTCAGCTGATCCATATGAGTTAAACAGAAGTTCTACAGGTAATGCTAATTTGGTTCCTATAGCTTATGCCAATGTATCTTCTTCTGGAGCTCTTAATACAAGTTCAAATAATGTCACCGTGAATAAAGTAGGAACTGGTCAATACGCAATAAGTGTAGCTGGTGAGAGTTTAACTGTTACTAATTCCATTGTCTCTATTAACACCCAAAACTCTAACCCTAGGTTTGTTGGTTATGGTAGCTTAGGAGGAAACATTTATGTTTACATAAGAAATTCATCTTCTAATTTTACAGACAATTCATTTTCTATCTCAATCTTTAAACCATGAAGCATTTAATCTCTTTTATTGTTATAGTATTGAGCTTATTCTTTCCTCAAAAAATGTTCTCTCAACAAGCTTTAAGCTCTGGGGGAAATGCACCCTCTCCATCTAATATTAGTGAAAAAACAATTTCATTTACAATTGGAGAGCCCTTGATTACAACTGGAGGAGATGATGAATTCATCACTCAAGGATTTCAACAACCCAATGAAAAAGGAAAGGTATATGTAGCTGGTGTTAATGCTTTTTCACCTAACAATGATGGGAATAATGATACTTGGCTTTATAAAAAACCTTCTGAACAGTATCAAATTGAAATTTTTTCTCGTTGGGGAAATGTCGTATGGAATAATATAGACAACCTCTCTATTAGTGAATGGGATGGTACAGATAACAATGGAAACCAATTACCTGATGGCACTTATTTCTACACCATCAAAGTTGATGGTAAAGCAGTTGAAAACGGTTCTGGATATATAGAAATTACACGATAAAACTAGATGGTAAAAACGTTAAAATATGGCCTGACATTTCTTTTTGTTTGCTTTCTTCTTTTTAGGAATATAGCACAACAGGATTTTGTGCACACACAATATATGTTTAACCTCTTTAGCATAAACCCTGCTTATGCTGGGAGCAAAAACACTATGGATATTAACTTATCTCATAGAAGTCAATGGGTAGGTCTAGATGGTGCTCCTCAAACTCAATTTTTATCCATCCACTCTCCTA
>JAUHZI010000139.1 GCA_030426105.1 Bacteroidia bacterium
TCCTAACACCTTCTTCTTCCCCAGGACTTAACTAAAAAGATGTGTTTAATTCTTGACTTGTCAATTTCTTGCTCATCAAAGTCTTTTAAGTTTTCAGGTATCAGTTTAATTTTAGAATTATCACTTGACTTCCTGATATATTTAATTGTTCTCCAATCTTCAGTTATAACCCCATATATTTCACCATATAGTATATTATTAAGGTCTACCTTTTTTATTCCAATTGGATCTCCACTATGAATAACTGGCATCATGCTATCACCAAAGGCTGGCACTACTGCATCACATCCATCGTATATAGGATCATAAATTAAATATTCAGGATTGCTTTTTATATCGATTTCAGCCAGATCGAAACCAGCGTTGAATATTATATCATAATAAGGAACTCCTTTCACTTGTGGAGCTGTATCTACTGGGATAGGTGTTTGAGATGTTTCTTTATTCTTCTTTGCAATTTCAGAATTGCTTAAAAACATTTCTCCATTTCCTGTTAAAAGCCATTCTTCATTTATGTTCAATTCATTTATTAGTAGGTTTACTTTGTGTTCGTTTATGCTTTTTCTTCTAAAGGCATTGTTTGCCCCCGCTTGAGATATTCCAAAAAGTTTTCCCACCATTTCAAAGGTGTATCCTTTGTTTTTCCTTGCTATATCTAGCCTTTCAATAATTGGTTCTATGTTTTCTTTATCTAGAATCATAATAAATAACAACTTTTGTCAAGAAACAAATCAACAAAGTGTTGTTTTGTTGACGTTTGTGTATATATTTGTGTCAACAAAAAACAAATGCTACTAAAAGCACATTAGTCCAAACGTGGATAATGCAATTGTTTAATTGTTGAATAATTACGAGATAAAGAGGGTCTTACTGCATATTCTACCCTCTTTATTTTCTCAATCGAACTAAGATAGTTCAAAAAGAAATGCACGAAACAAAAAACAACTATTTATAATCTTTATAAATAGCAACAAACAAGCCAAAGGAGTAGAATATGCACAATTCAACTACAATATTACAACCAACAGCAGAAGAGATTTTACGTCTGCTAACAATGTCTGCGGATAATAAAACATTGTCTGTTAAATTGACTTTTGAGATAGAGAAAAGATCCAAGTTGAATATAAAGGAGGCAGCGGAGTATATTAGAAGAACTGAATATACCTTGAGACAATATGTAAAGAATGGTGTTATTAGATCTCAAAAAAATGGTAAAAATCATGAGTTTGCTATTGAAGATTTAGATGAGTTTTTACAAACTGGAGGAAATTGCTAGCTAATGAAGATACCTAAAAACATATCCTATTTAGAAATAGCATTCAATGTTATAGCAATTACATCATTTCTTGCAGCATTATTATTGTTATTCCTAGTTGCATTTACAGATGTTTTAACACTACCCAAATATGAGGCCATTGAATATGTTTTAGATGGACCACTCACAAACCAAAGTAATCATTAACCATATACAATATGAAAAACAAAATATTAAACTTCGTTATCAGCTATTTTATACTAGCATTTTATTATGCTTTGTATACGGCTCCTTTATTGTTTTTATACTATTTAATAGGCGGGTTTAATAGCTGTCCATATTAGTAATAAGTAATCATTAACCATAAATAATAAACCGATGACAAGTAAAGAAATCAACGAAAAGCTTGAGCAACTCACAAAAGAGATTAGACAAGCAAAAGGAGCAAACACAAAGTTAGAAAAACGTGTTGCAGAATTAGAAAAACAATCTAAAGAATCTAAAAAGTAGAAATTATGCACTTAGCAACTGACGAACATAACTTATTAATAAAGGCATTGATGAATCTAATTGCTAAGTGCAATTCTTCTATTGATTCATTAGTATCAACTGATTTACCTAATCTAGCTTTATTGTTAGGTTATCATGTTATCAAAGAAAAAGTAAAAGAGTGCTTAGGTGAAGAAATTCATATTGATCGTCATTATGTGACATATGTAAGAGCACTAAAACAATTAAAACAAGACGAACCAACAACAAGTGAAGCAATTTCAAAATTGCTTCACAAAATACAAGACCAAAAAGCAAGTGTAAACTTGAACTAAAGTTTCTTTTCTGAGTAGAGTTACCAGCTCTACTCACTCTAGAAACAAATTATTTAAATCAAACCAAATATTATGGCAGAAATACAATTTATTAAAGAAGGACCAGACAAAAGAGGGACAATTTCAATTATTGAAGGAACAGTGAAGCCTGGCAATGTCTTTTCTGTTAAACGTTTTATATGTGATGTCTGTCCTCAACAGACAGAAAAAGAAACAGAAGCAATTGCAGACTTATTGCTTAAGAAATTAAACGCTAAAAAGAGTGATTAATTAAAAATTAAGGTAAGCCCCTGATGAGAAAAGACCATTTAATCAATCAGGGGTCTACCAACTTACAGGATACCACTCCTGTAAGCCATTAGATAATAGCAAGACAAGACTAAAAAAGATAGACCATTTAATCAGTCTTAATCTTACCAACTTACTGGATACCACTCCCGTAAGCTTTGCAATCAGGAAAAACAAGTGCAATCATAACCAAAATCGAAAACACCGTTAAAGTTTCTCCCTGTTTGCAAATATAAAAATTGATTTTTATATGAGCGCATTAAAACAACAATCGAACCAAAGAAGCAATTTCAAAATGTCTGTTATAAGAGGCAGTAGAAATGTTATCAATTTCGATAAATCCGAAGATAAACTCAACACTATAATTACACAGTATCATAGTCACTATGCAGATTGTGGACTGAGGGAACAGAAAAGAATTAAGGATCTTGACAAAAACCTTTTAGTTACCCTAATTCATTTATTAGGTTTTCAATTAAACGCTTACAATCGAACTTACCAGGACTTAAAAAGTGTTGAAGTCTTCAAATTAAAAAAATCCTACAATCACCTTTCTGCAAATGTCTCAAGAAAAAAAGCTGAAAATGATTTAGCAAAGATTGGAGTTGATATCAATAAGCTTTCAGAGAAACAATTAACAAATGTCTTAAAGAAGTTCTCAGGAAAAACAGTAGGAAGGCACCTTCATCATTTGGAGTCGTTAGGACTGCTTAAAATCGATAAATATGGTTGTCAAAACCGTTATTTATTAAACCCTGGAATCCTTTCTTTTGCTCCAGAACACCATGAAATTGCAAAATTTTTGCATGCTGAATATCAGCTAATTAAAGAATCAAAAGAGACAAATTGTCCCACTTATCAGAATTCTAAAAGAATTATTAACCAATTAACTAGCAATGTTGAAATGTTAATTACCGAAAAGGTTGATGAAGATTCTCTGCAAAATATTCTGAAAGAACCAAAAGCAAATATGGAAAAGGATTTAAGCAATGAGAATTCACAAAAAAAGAATTCTGCGGCGGCCGCCAACCCAAAACTATCTCCTAGAGAACAAAAGAGAAGGGATTATATCAAGCAATTCGCTATCAATATGTGGATTTGGATGTTTGAAAACCTTTACAGCGGAAAAGTTGGATTTGTAGCCCCATCACAAAAGCAAATTGCTATAGAGTATTTTGAAAATGAAGCTGATAAGCTTCAAAATTGGAAGCAATTAGAAAATTTCTCTACTCAAACCAGGAAGAGGTTAACCAAATGGCAAAAGCATGTTGAAAA
Source organism: Bacteroidia bacterium (assembly GCA_030426105.1). Taxonomy (GTDB): domain Bacteria; phylum Bacteroidota; class Bacteroidia; order Flavobacteriales_D; family Parvicellaceae; genus S010-51. The sequence goes on from JAUHZI010000139.1 coordinate 3,643, forward strand.
AATAGAAGGCTTTACCCCGTTGCCATCTAAATTCTTTGATGAAAACAACCTCAAGGGATATGCAATTACAAAATTGTGGTTAAAACAAGACTTCCAAAAGCGTGTCTGGCTGAAAGAAAACACCAATATAGATAACTGTTTGAGAGATATTAAACATGTTTTAAATGGGAAGTCGAATCATGTGAAGCAATTACAAAATGGCTCTATGAAAGTCATTAAAAGGCCATTGAATTATCAAGAGATCATAGCTTATATCAACCAGTACACAGATAAAGTTGAACGATTCTGCACAAGAAACAACCGAACAGATCTTTTAAATTATTACAGGAACAAGCTTTCAGAACTAACCCAAGCTGCTGATTGGTCCAAAATTAATGAATGGCAACCAAGCAACGTATTCGAAAAGCAGGTAACAAAGCTGGAAAGACCAAAAATGCAGGTAAAATACAACAAAAGGCAACCAAATCATAAAGAAACTTCTCCAGTTGTCCCAAAGGATAAAAGAGTAACAACAGAGCAAATGCAAAAGCTAAATAGCTTGTTTAATGTATCTGGAAAAAGATAAATGGCTATGAGGATATCAAACGAAAACAACATGGAACTAATGGCTCGTTATCCAGATAACTATTTTGATTTAGCTATAGTCGATCCTCCATACGGAATAGATGCTCCAAATATGAAAATGGGAGCTAACAAGAACAAAAATAAAGCGCAAAATAGTGATAGTGTAGCAGGTAGATTAAAAAAAGCTAGATTTTCAAAGGGAGCTGGCAAACTGAAGAGTAATATATTAAACAAAAGTTCTTTAGACTGGGACAAGAAACCACCCAAGGAATATTTTGATGAATTATTTAGAGTCTCTAAAAACCAAATAATATTCGGCGGAAATTATTTTGAGTTACCAGCTACAAGATGTTGTATATGCTGGGATAAAGTACAACCATGGGATAATTTTAGCCAATGGGAAATGGTGTGGACATCATTTCATAAACCTTCGCCCTTAGTTAGAATATCTAACAAAGGAGGAAATACTAAAGAATTAAAAATTCATCCAACGCAAAAACCAGTAAAGCTTTATGAATGGATTTTAACAAAGTTCGCTAAAGAAAATGACAAAGTATTAGACACTCATTTAGGAAGTGGAAGTATTGCAATAGCATGTCATAATCTTGGGTTTGAACTAACTGCTTGCGAATTGGACAGAGAATATTATTTATCAGCTATTAGAAGATTAGAAAGACATAAGTATCAATTAAGAATTGTATTTAAAAATGACCATGAACCCCAAAGACCAAACTAGAGAAGCTTTAGCAATTGCAATATTGCTTGTCATTGCATACTTAGCAAACATCATAACCAAATAAATCATAACCAATGAAAAAACTATTTAAAAAGCTTTTTGGAGGACCAACCGAAAGCACTCAGGAAACTAAAAGCTTCATTTATATTGAGCAATTATCGAGTGGTAGTTTAAAAGTTACTGTTTCTGAAAACACAACTGATCAAGATCTGTTGAACATTACATCTAAATATTACAATGAAGTTGTAAACCCAATTTATTTAGAAGTTCAGCATAAGAAAAGAGTAGATATGAAAGCTAAGCAATTAGTAAATAGCTTAGTAAATAATGTTGAAGGAGTAACATTTAGTAAGTATGATTAATACAGAAATAATTATGCTCGACCTATTTAGCGGTATAGGTGGATTTGCTGAAGGTTTTAAAAGAGCTGGATATAAAATTAAAGAGCATTACTTCTCAGAGAAAGACAAACACGCTATTGCTAATTATCATTACAATTTTAAAAATGCTAAATATGTTGGGCCAATTGAATCTATTAACCGAAACGAATTACCAAGACCAAACATTATCACATTTGGAAGCCCTTGCCAAGATTTTAGTTTGGCTGGAAAAAGAAAGGGACTTGAAGGAGAAAGAAGTTCTCTTATCCAATATGCAATTGACATCATTGCTGAAAAAAGACCAGACATTTTTATCTGGGAAAATGTTAAAGGAGCATTCTCCTCAAACAATAGCGAAGACTTTACAGCAATTATCCAAGCCTTTGCCAACATTGGGGGCTATAGACTTGAATGGCAATTGCTTAATACATCATGGGTGTTACCCCAAAATAGAGAGCGGATTTACCTTATTGGACATCTTGCAAAATCCTCAAGAAGTTTCAGATCAGTATTTCCTATCACAGAAAATGATAGAGTACTTAATAGGGAGGAAAAAACAAACGAAAGACAATCACAAGCCAAAGTTTGTAAAGCAAATACCATCAACACCAAAGAAGGAATGAGAGCCGACTCTACTTTTGTGGAATCACCAAAAAAGTCTGCTACTCTAACAGCAGGAGCTAATTCTGGAGGTCTACATTCAGATATGACAGTTATCAAAACAATAACTAGAGGAAAACACCAACAAGATAGAGTATATGATACTGATGGAATAATGTGCTGCTTACCTTCAACAAGAACAGAAGACAAGATTAAAATTATATCTAACACAAATAAAGGATATGAAGAAGCAAAAATTGGCGATAGCATAAACACATCAAATATAAACTCTAAGACTAGAAGAGGAAGAGTAGGTAAACAAAAATCGCAAACTTTAGATTGTGCATGTGCTCAAGCAGTAATAACTCCAAACAGAAAAGAAAAAAGACAGAATGGTAGAAGATTCAAAGAAAATGGAGAACCTGCTTTTACACTAAACACTCAAGACCAACAAGGAGTTTTATTGGGGAACACTTCTATAAGAAGACTTACAGAAATAGAATGTGAAAGGCTTCAAGGATTTCCAGACAATTGGACCAAGTATGGAATATATAACGGAGAAACAAAAGAAATAGCGAAAACCAATAGGTATAAACTCATTGGTAACGCTGTAACAGTTGACATTGTAGAATTAATAGCAAAAAAATTAAAACAGTAATATGCCATCACATTTCAATTCAAAAACCTCTCGTTGGAAAATGTTGATAGCATATAAAAACAATAACATAGGGGTTGATCCTAAAAAAGGAGACACAGTAAAATATCATACTTACTACTCTTTCCATACTTACGATAAAAAAGGGATTGGAAAAGATAAACTTTTACAGCACTACAATACAGTTGCAGACAAAGTAATGCAGATGCGATTAATCAGCAATAGAGGCACAAAACCTTGTGTTCTAGGTATAGATAACGGGTGTTTACTCAATCAAGAACAAATAGATCAGTTTAACATAAAATCACAAGAAAAGAGATGAAATACATAACAAAAAAGACAAGTGAAACAGGTAAGGAATTACAAATAGTTTTAGATAAGATTCAGAGAGCAAGACAAGAACGAAATGATTTTGCTGATAAATATTGTTTTACACACTACAGAATGAATAGTGTTCACGACATCGTTGGAACAATATGTAGCTGCTCTGGTTTTGAAAAAGAGCCAGACACTAAAGACTGGAAGAACTCAGGGTTCGAAGAAAAGGAATATTTCCCAAATCTAAGATCAAAAATAGGCAAGAAAATATTCAATGAAATTTATGAGATGACTATCATCACCAAAAAAGAGCTTAATGAATGTGTAAACTATTTTGGTAGAACCTCTCACATTGGTTACAATACTGATAATGACGAATACTTTGGCTTTGTTGTTCTTGAAGAATGGAAAGTAAATGTTCCAGAAGATTGTCAGGAGGTTTTAACATCAGAATATAACAAGATGTTCAAACTAAACTAAAGCCCGCTATGAATCTTAACTATAAACTAAAAATCGTAACTGATAGAGCTGCTTTAACCGAATTGTTATTTTTTCTTAATCGATCTTATGAGGGGTTAGCTGTAAATGGAGAAGCATTATTCATTAAACGAGAAGTTGAAGCAATGTTAAAATTGCTTCACAATAAAGTAAATGGATTAACACAACCTAGATCAATCACATTTAACATCTTTCAATTAAGAGCTATTGAGTATTGCCATCATTGGTTTTCTTATGGTTCTGATATTGTAGAGTTACCTCAGTTTATGCAGCTTATAAGCTCTATTCAATCAAAGTATAACCCTAGCAATTTTACAAGCAATTATAAAATTGCTGATAGTAGCAATGTTTCAATTGTAGAACATTAACTATTAAAACTAGCTAAAATGTTTCAATTATGACACTAATTATAGGAGAAAAACTACCAGTCAACTTTTGCCAACTTATAAAAATTGAGTTGGATCATAAAAATATTAACAGGCTATCTGATGAATTTGGTCTTGAATATAAAGAAGTAAAATCAATTCTAAATAGGGAATTGAAATTGACAAAGCAAAACTTTAATCTAGTTACGAAGCTAGTTAGAGAAGCATTAAAAGAGCGTAAACAAAGATTCCCAAAAGATGTGTAAGAAAAAGTTAAACGTGAGACGTACCAATAATTTAGAACTAGCTAAACATTGGGGATTAGATCTAGCAATTTATCTAGGAAAAGAGATATTCGTAAGATGCAATTCTAAAGGAGTTATTAAATGGGAAACTACTCTCTTATTCACTTTGGATGAATTGTTACTTAGAGGAAATGTGAAAATTGTTGAATAAAAATAGATTAGAATTATGAAAACACCACATTTAGATCAGCTAATAGAAGAGTTAGATAGAGAGTCAGTTTATACCAGTTTTTCTGATGAAGATAGAGAAAGGTTAAAAGAGTTTGAAAGTATTAAACATACTTTAGAAAGTTTACCTAATATAAAAGGAGCAATTAGAATCAAAGATTTAAAACCTAATCAAATAAAACAACTTTATTGCTCAGCTGTTGGTTGGCACTCTTCTTTAGAGGGGGAGCCAACAAATGAAAAATTCAATGAGTTTTATGATAAAATTGAGTTTGAATGGGACGAAGATAGGTGGACTATTATAGGAGAAATGGCGCAATTAGAAATAACAGAAGATTTATTTTTTAGGTGTGGAATGAAGTATAAACATAATGGCATCGGTGGAACAGCATTTGACCTTAATTCTGTATATAATTGTTTGATATCTTTTATTCTTAAATAAAAAATAAAATTATTTTATGCTTCGATAAATATTCCTTAAGTTTTCAATTTCATCTTCATCTTCAGAGATTAATCCATTTAATACAATAAAACCAAGTTCTAATACTTGATCAAATGTTTTATTTTTTGCTTGAATAATTTTTTTAAAATCATACCATTTTACTCCTTTTTCTTTTAATGCTATTTGAAAGGAGTAATACCCTTCTTTTCCATAAAT
>JAUHZI010000287.1 GCA_030426105.1 Bacteroidia bacterium
CATCTTCTACAGTGCTGATTCCTCCACCAACAGTAAATGGAATATTAATTTCTTGTGCAATTGTTTTTACCAATTCAACCAAGGTTTTTCTATTCTCTAAAGTAGCTGTAATATCTAAAAATACTAATTCATCTGCTCCTTGTTTTACATATTGTTTTGCTAATTCTACTGGATCTCCTGCATCCTTAATATCAATAAAATTAACTCCCTTTACAGTTCGTCCGTTTTTTATATCCAAACATGGAATAATTCTTTTCTTTAACATGTCTTAGCTTATAAACTCTTGTAATTCTTTTAAACTTATGTTTCCTTCGTAAATAGCTTTACCTACAATGGTTCCTTCACAGCCAATTTCTTTTAATCGATGTAAATCATTCATATTGGCTACTCCTCCACTTGCTATTAAGTTGATAGAAGTTCTACTCAAAATATCTAAATATAAATCTACAGAGGCACCTTGTAACATCCCGTCTTTAGCTACATCAGTACAAATAGTATTTGTAATACCTATTTCTTGATATTCACTTATAAATTCAACAACATCAACTTCTGAGGTTTGCAACCAACCATTGGTCGCAATTTTTCTGTCTTTACAATCTGCTCCCAAGATTATTTTATCCATACCATATTTAGTTAACCATCCTATAAAAACATCTGGATCCTTTACCGCTATACTTCCTCCTGTTATTTGATTTGCGCCACTTTCAAATGCGATTCGAGCATCTTCATCTGACTTTAAACCTCCTCCAAAATCAATTTTTAAGTTGGTTTTTGTTGCTATTTGTTCTAATACTTTGTGATTTATAACTCGGTTAGATTTTGCGCCATCTAAATCAACAACATGTAAATATTCTATTCCGTTTGCCTCAAATTCTTTAGCTACTTCTAACGGATTTTCATTGTATATTTTTTTTGTGTCATAATCGCCTTTAGTTAAGCGGACACATTTTCCTTCTATAATATCTATTGCAGGTATAATTCTCATTTTTAATCTCTTTTTATAACTCTAAAAAATTATTCAATAATTGCTCCCCGACATCGGCTGATTTTTCAGGGTGAAACTGCATTGCATAAAAATTATCTTGCTGCATAACGGTACTGAACGGAAGAATATAATCACAGGTAGCCAGTGTATTTTTAGATACTTCTGCATAATACCCATGAACGTAGTATACATCGTCTTCTAGAGCTATGTTTGTAAACAGTTTAGATGATTTTAATTCAGAAAAATTATTCCACCCCATATGTGGTACTTTTTCTTTTGGTGGGAACTGTTTTGTACGCGCATCAAAAATGCCCAAACATTTGGTATCTCCTTCTTCTGAATATGTACACATTAGTTGTAGTCCCAGACAAATTCCTAGTACAGGCTGTTTTAGGGAAACAATTAATTCATCAAGATTTCTTTCTTTTAAGTATTGCATTGCTGAACTAGCTTCTCCAACCCCTGGAAATATTACTTTATCTGCCAATTGTATTTCTTCTGGACTATCGGTAATAATACTTTCGTACCCCAAGCGAGTTAGAGCATTTTGTACCGATCGTATATTTCCTGCATTATATTTTATAATAGCTATCATATTTTAATTATGAATGATGAATTTTTAATTACAAATTATTTTCTCGTACTATTGAGTAATTCATAGTTTTTAATTCGTAATTGATTACAGAACTCCTTTTGTTGATGGTAAAATCATCTTCTCTACATCTCTTTTTACAGCTACTTTTATCGCTTTTGCAAAAGCTTTGAAAATAGCTTCTATTTTGTGATGTTCGTTAGTACCTTCTGCTTTGATATTTAAGTTACAT